>JAZRFI010000115.1:0-18333 GCA_045661285.1 Eubacteriales bacterium
GAAGATTGCCTCGGTCATATTTTCCTTCGGGAAAAGGGCGACGATATAGGAAAGGGGAGAGGCTAAATAGTAGGCGTAGATCCCCAAAAATTCGCCGCCGAGCGCGCGGGAAAAGGAGTAAAGCAGGCTTTTGTCACCCCACACGAAATCCCGTAGCGCCTCAAAGAAATAGATATACTGCCCGTTCAGATCAAGCGTTAGTACGGTGCGGAAGCCAAAGGGCCACGCCCCCATAAAAACGTAGATAAGAAGCATCAAAAGAAAGGGAAGGGCAAAGCAAAGGGAAAGGTATGCGGAATCGTGCTTTCGGTAAAAGGAAAGGCCATGGTCGTATGCGCGTTTCGGCAGCGCCCTTGCCTTTCCGAGAAGGGCGCCGCATACTGCGCTCACCCTCCTTTTCATATCAGCGGCGGCGCTTTTTGCACGACTTTTTATGAGTAGAGGGCTTATGAGCGGATCCTTTTTTTTCTTTTTTCTTTTCTTCAATCACCGCTTCCGATTCATCGGTCGGTAAGCACCACAGGAGAAAGCGGTTTTTGGGTGCGATCTTCCCCTTTTTCGTAAGGATCTCAAGGGTAATCAATCCGCCGAACAGCAAAAAGCCGCCGATCGAGAGGAGAAGGCCGACCGTATAAATAGCGGGGCGGTAAGAAAGGGTTACCTCGTATTCCCCCGCCGCCGGCAGGTTAAAGGCGAGCAGCGCGTCTGCGGTCATATAGGTTTCAACCGCTTTTCCGTCTACCGAAACACGCCAGCCGGCGTCGTAGGGAATGGTGGTCTGTACAGCGGTCATGCCTTCTTTTGCAGTGATCGTACCCGCCATAAAGTCGTCTTCGAATCTCTCAAGCTCCAGCCCGCCGTCACGAAGAAGCGCGGTGGCGGTCGCAAGATCGGTTTCGTCTAACGTGTAGAAATAAGGGGTATCGTTATCAATGAGATAAAATTCCCCGTATTTAAAGCAGGTAAGAGAAACGGTTACGGTCTCGCCGGGGGTAAAGCTGCCAAGGCAGACGGTTGACGCATACGCGGCGCATCCGGGATAAATCACGGTATCGTTAAAGGGCTGGCCGTTTAGGTAAAGGCGAGCCTCGCGCGGGTATTGCGAGGGGAAATAGCAGTATACCGGCTGTCCGTTTTCGGGGGCGGTGAAGGTAAAGACCAAGCGGTCGTTGTTGCTTTCCTTGTTTTCGGTCTTCACGCCGAGGCGCCCAAAGGAGGGAATCTCCTTTTTGAGGGCTCCCATCGTTGAGATCGTAGAAGCGATAGGATCATAAACGGTAAGATCGGCGATCCCCGTCAGGCTCGAATACAGCGCGTTGATCCGTTGGAAGGGGGAGAAGAGAGAGTCGGCGTATTCTTCCTTCAGTTGCCAGCCGTCGTCACCCATTTCATAGGTCTGTTCGGATTCCGCGGGAACGGTAAAATCAAGATCCTTGATCGGCTTTGCCGCAAAGGCAAGCGGCAGGGCGTAGGGGTTTTGATAGATGATGGTACCGCTTTCGGTATTTTCCTTTACAAGGCGGTAAATGGGATCGACCGTCTCACCGCTTTTCGCGATCCAATATTTCACCCCGAGGAAAGCGCCCGAGGCGGGGGTAGCCCCCGTCGCCTCGCTCCAATGCGAGTTGGCCTTTAGCCCCAGCTTGTCCATAAAGTGAATGACCGAGGCGTTAAGCGTCGAGGTAGAGGAGGCAAGACCGTTATAGCCCAAAACGAAGGAGTCGCACACCGTATGCTGGAAGGTCTTATCCACGCGGTAGAAAAGTTCGGGGTCGTTTTGCGAAAGATAATCAAAGTCGTCTTTATATACGTCGTAAAAGCCGTGATAGGATTCGTAATTCGAGATCACGACGTCCTCGTTTTGCCGATTGAGGTAATGGATGCCGCTAAGCAGGGTTTCGGCACAGATGAAAAGGGTCAGCACCATGGCGATCGGTTCGATCTTCGGGGAATTCTTCTTATGCTCGCCAAGCAGCATGAAAAGGAGCGCGTAGATCAAAACGAAGCCGAGGGTGAACCAAACGCCGTACAGATCGTCGAAGTATTCGTAGGTCTGATTGTTGGTCGTGCAGGTAAGCCCCAGCTTTTGCAGCACGATGGCGATCATGATCACCCCGCCCGCCGAGGCAAGGATCGGCTTATAGCCAAGGTCGTGAAGGCTTCCGACCGTACGCGCCGAAAGCAATAGCACGACGAAGATGAAGAGAAAGCTGTAACGGTAGTTCAGCCAGTTGGGGGCTTGCATGCCGTGCCAGAAGATATCGATGGGATCGATATACATACTGAGAAACAGCGCAAGGAGCAAAAGCCCCGAGGCGATCTTTTCGCGCGGGGCGCGCTTGGTAAAGAAATAAAGCGGCAGAAGAAGCAGGGCAGGGATACCCGCAGATACGAAAGGGGTCCCCTCGGGGCGCACCGTATCGTAAGCGCCGGGGAACATTTTTACCAAAAAGTCGAGAATATCGAAATTAAAGCCAAAGGCGTAATCGGGGTTGGTAAAGGTGGTCTTTCCAAAGGTAAGCGAATAATAAGCGGGCAGAAGAAGGATCGCGGCGATTAAGGCGGCGATCAGCGAATAAAGCGCAAACCGACCGGTTGAATAAAGGAAATGATGTGCCTCCTTCGTCGGGTTTACCTCGCTCTTCTCGTGGGAAAAGAAATCGTAGAGGAAATAAAGGACGGTGAAGATACAAATCATGTATCCGATATAATAATTGCAGAGGAGAATAAGAGAGAGCGTTGCGATATAGAGGATCGGACTCTTGCGGCGAATGATACGGTGAAGCCCTAGCATCAGAAGAGGCAAAAGCATCATGCCGTCCATCCACATGGTATTGTGCTGCATCACGATGCTGTAGGAGGAGAGGGCGTAAAGGATCGAAAGCGCAACCGTTAAGGCCTTGTGCGGGCGCTCGGTATAATGCAAAAACGCGCCGAAGGAAAGCCCCGCGGTACCGGCCTTTAAAACGAAGATAAGAAGCAACGCCTCAAGGATCCCCTCTTCCGAAAAAAGACCGACGAGCAGCGAGAAGGGCGAGGCAAGATAATAGGTGTAAATGCCGAGAAACTCACCGCCAAGCGAGCGCGAGAAGGAATAAAGCAGGCTTCCGTCTCCGTGCAGCATGGCGCGGAAGGCGGCAAAGAATTGCACGTATTGCCCGTTCAGATCAAGCACAAGGACCGAGCTTTCACCAAAGGGATACACGTCCTTAGCGACGTAGATAAGCAACATAACGGCAGCAGAAAGGAAAAAGCTCCAAATGAGAAAAGAGCCGTCAAAGCGTGCAAAAAAGGCATCGACCTTATCAAAAAAGCCGGGCTTTTTATCGGGATCCTTTTCGGGGGGCGAAAGCTTTTTCGCGACTTTTTCGAAAAAGGATTCTATGGCAGAAAGGAATTTATGCATAAGGGGGGCTCCTCCAAGCGATATTTATACTTGTATAGTATAACATATTTGTGAAAGGAAAGTAAAGGTATTCGTGTATTTTTTTGAAAAATAAGGAAAAAAATTTTGACTTTCCCGAAAATAGTGCTATAATATAATTGTGTAATATTGTTTAGTGAAAAGCCGAAAGGGGGGAATGTATGCGTATCTTGGGAATTGACCCGGGGCTTGCCATCGTCGGATGGGGGGTTATCGAAAAGCACGGTATCCGTTCTATCCCGGTTGCCTGCGGCGCTATAAGGACCCCCGCGCATACAAAAACCGAGGATCGGTTGCTGCAGATCGCCAAGGATATGGATACCCTGATCAAGCGGTATCACCCCGACGAAATGGCGGTTGAAGAGCTTTTCTTCAATACGAACATCACCACGGGCATCACGGTGGCCGAGGCGCGCGGCGTTATTCTGACGGTGGCGACCCACCACGGGATCAAGATCAGCGAATACACGCCCTTGCAGGTAAAGCAAGCGGTGGTTGGCTACGGAAAGGCCGATAAGCGGCAGGTGATCGCGATGGTCACCTCCATTCTGAAGCTACCCGAGCCCCCGAAGCCCGACGATACGGCAGACGCCTTGGCGATCGCCGTTTGTCACGCCCAAAGCGCCTCGTCGCTTTTGGCATCCTATTTTAACAAATGAACGGAAAAGAGAAGTATGTGGACAAGCGATAAATGGAAGGATTACGAGCTGCTCGATACCTCCGACGGCGAGCGGCTTGAGCGTTGGGGAAAGTATATTCTGATCCGCCCCGACCCCCAAGTTATTTGGCATACCGAGCGCGATCCCGCCCTTTGGGGGCGCGCCGACGCCGGCTATAAGCGCTCTCGCAGCGGCGGCGGAAAATGGAGTGAGAATAATCTGCCCGAGAAATGGAAGATCACTTACCGCGATCTTACCTTCCGCGTGCATCCGACCGGCTTTAAACATACCGGTCTTTTCCCCGAGCAGGCGGCCAACTGGGATTTTATGCGCGATCTTATTACGAAAGCGGGGCGCCCCATTAAGGTATTGAACCTGTTTGCCTATACGGGCGGGGCGACGGTCGCCGCCGCGAAGGCGGGGGCATCGGTCTGCCACGTAGACGCCGCGCGCGGGATGGTCGAGGCAGCGCGTGAGAATGCCGCCCTTTCGGGTCTTTCGGATGCGCCGATTCGCTATATCGTAGACGATTGCAAGAAATTCGTAGAGCGGGAGATCCGCCGAGGCAACCGCTACGACGCGATCATTATGGACCCGCCGTCCTACGGTCGCGGCCCCGGGGGCGAGGTATGGAAGATCGAGGAGTGTATCGACGGGCTCTTGACGCTCGTTTCCCAAGTGCTTTCGGATAATCCCTTGTTCTTTTTATTGAATTCGTATACGACGGGGCTCGCCGTTTCCGCTATGCGGTATATGACCGAGCTTCGGATCGGCTCCCGCTTCGGCGGTAAAAGCGAGGCGGAGGAGTTAGGCTTGCCGGTTAAGAAGACCGGCGGTGTTCTGCCGTGCGGCGGCAGCGTTCGCCATATCTTTTAGGAGGAAACATGGAGGAATTTATCAAAACCACGCATCTTTCTTTTTCGTATCCCGATGAAGAAAGCGGCATTCCTGCCATTTCAGACGTAAACTTAACCATACATAAAGGTGAATACGTGGCCATTCTCGGTCACAACGGTTCGGGTAAGTCGACGCTTGCCAAGCTTTTGAATCTTATCCTTTTTCCCACCGCGGGATGCATCACGATCGATGGGATCACGGTTGCGGGGGAGGATATTCCCGAGGAAACCGTCTTTGATATCCGCCGCCGTGTCGGCATGGTCTTTCAGAACCCCGATAACCAGCTTGTCTCCACGGTTGTGGAGGAGGACGTCGCGTTCGGCCCCGAAAACCTCGGCTTGCCGCGTGAGGTGATCCGCACCCGTGTTGACGAGGCGCTTTCTCTCGTTGGGATGAGCGAGTACGCCAAAAGGGCGCCGCATCACCTTTCGGGCGGGCAAAAGCAAAGAGTTGCGATCGCGGGGGTCATCGCGATGCGCCCCTCTTGTATTATTTTTGACGAATCGACCGCGATGCTTGATCCGCTTGGGAGGCGTGAGGTGCTTGATACCATGGAACGCCTCAACCGAGATGAGGGGATCACGGTCCTGCATATCACGCATTATATGGAAGAGGCTGCCCGTGCCGACCGTATCGTTGTGATCAACGACGGAACCGTTCTTTGTGACGGTACGCCGAGCGAGGTCTTTTCGCGCGCCGAAGAGCTTCTTGAGGTGGGGCTTGAGCTTCCGCAGGGGGCCGCCCTTTTGTACGCGCTTGAAAAAGAAGGATTTTCCTTGCCGCGCGGCGTCGTTGACCCCGCCCTTTGCGCCGAGGAGCTTAGTAAGCTGATAGGGGGCGATACGCATGAGTGAGATCATAAGAATTCAAGATGTTTCGTTTTCCTACGGCGCTAGCACCCCTTTTGAGACCGCGGCGCTTCAAGATATCAGCGTTGGGTTTGAAAAAGGGAAGATCACGGGGCTTATCGGGCATACGGGCTCGGGTAAATCGACGCTCGTGCAGCTTTTGAACGGCCTTATCCGCCCCGAAAGCGGTCAGGTTTTTCTTGACGGGGTCGATATCTGGGAAAAGCCGAAGGAGATCACCTCGGTGCGTTTTCGCGTGGGGCTTGTTATGCAATACCCCGAATATCAGCTTTTTGCCGAGACCGTGCGCGAGGATATTGCCTTCGGTCCCAAAAATATGAATCTTTCCGATGAAGAGATCGATAGTCGCGTTCGTGAGGCGGCGGCCTTTGTTGGGCTTACCGAGGAGATGCTCGATAAATCGCCCTTCGATCTTTCGGGTGGTCAGCAGCGCCGTGCCGCGATCGCGGGGGTGGTGGCGATGCGCCCCGAGGTTTTGGTGCTTGATGAGCCGGCGGCGGGGCTTGATCCGCGCGGTCGCCGTCAGATCCTTTCGGGTCTTGCCGAATACGGCAGAAAAAGCGGCTCGACCGTGATTTTCGTCAGCCACAGTATGGAGGATATGGCTCATTACTGCGATAACGTCGTGGTGATGGATCACGCAAGAATCTTGATGCAGGGAAGCGTTTCCGAGGTCTTTTCGCACAGTGAGGAGCTGGAGGCGGCAGGGCTTGATATTCCGCAGGTTGCCAAGATCGCTACCGCCCTTCGCCAAAGGGGCATCGCGCTTTCGGGTGATCTTTATACCGTTGACGGGGTAAAGAATGCCTTGCTTTCTCTTTTGAAGGGAGGGGAGGGCGTATGATGAAGGATATTTCCTTGGGACAGTACTATCCCATTGACTCTTTTTTACACCGCCTTGATCCCCGTATCAAGCTACTTTCGACCATCGTTTTTCTGGTTGCGGCCTTTTCGGCCAAAAGCCATTGGTGCTTTCTTTTCCTAACGGCGGTGACCTTCTTGCTGATCGCGTTAAGCAGAATTTCCGTCCGTACCATTCTTCGCGGGGTAAAGCCGCTCCTTTTCGTTTTGATCTTTACCGCCGTGTTGCTTCTCTTTACCACGAAGGGGGAGGGAGAGCCCTATTTTTCACTTTCGGTTTTTTCGCTCTTTTCGCTGGAAATATACCCGATGGGGGTTTCCTACGCCTTCCTCTTTTCTTTGCGTATCGTGCTGGTAGTGATCGTGACCGGTTTGTTTCTCACCTATACGACTACCCCCACCAAACTGACCGACGCCCTTGAAAGCGTTTTTCATCCCTTGACCTATATTGGGATCCCGGTTTACGATTTCGCGATGATGCTGACGATCGCGCTTCGCTTTATTCCCACGCTCACCGAGGAGACCGATAAGATCCTTTCGGCTCAGAAGGCGCGCGGCGCCGACTTTACGAACGGCTCGCTCTTAAAAAGAGCCAAGGCACTGTTACCGATCCTTATTCCGCTTTTCGCCTCCTCCTTCCGCAGGGCGGGAGAGCTTGGCGTTGCGATGGAGTGCCGTTGCTACCGCGGCGGGGCGGGGCGAACCCGTCTTTACCGCTTTCACCTTCGCTTTGCCGATGTTGCGTTCTTGGTGCTTTTTTGTATAGGGGCTGCCTTAGTCTTCCTTGGAAACGCTTATTTACCGACCCCTTATATGCTGTGAGGAAATAGAATGAAGTATTTGGCCCTTATCCGCTACGTCGGCACCGATTTTTGCGGCTTTCAAGCCCAGAAAAAGGGTAGGACCGTGCAAGGCGCCCTTAACGAGGCGACCGAGGCGCTTTTCGGCTGCCCATGCCTTATTACGGGATGCAGCCGTACCGACAGCGGCGTTCACGCCGAGCGGTTTTGCCTGACAATCGAGCCGACCGACGAAAATGCCCCCGTGATCCCGCCTATGGCGCTTCCGCGCGCGATCCTTCCGTTTTTGCCGCCCGATCTATCGCTTTTTTACGCTTGCGAGGCGCCCCAAGACTTTCATCCCCGTTACGGTACGGCGGGGAAGGAATACCGCTATAAAATGCGCTTTGGGTGCTTGCCCGATCCCTTTTTTACGCATCGGGTATGGCAGCTTCCCTTTAAGCTCTCCGACAAAGGCTTTTTCGCTATGCAAGAGGCGGCCGCCGATCTTATCGGCAAGCACGATTTCGTCAGCTTTATGTGTACCGAGGGGACGGTGAAAAGCACCGTCCGTACGATCTTTGACGTAAAGCTTTCAAAAGAAGGCGATCTTGTGACGCTTTCGGTCACGGGGGATGGCTTTCTTTATAATATGGTTCGTATCATCGCGGGTACTTTAATGGAGATCGGCATCGGCAGAAAGCCGAAAACCGTGATAAAGGAAGCACTTTTGGCAAAAAAACGCGAAGCTGCCGGTATGACGGCGCCGCCCGACGGACTTTATCTTTATAACGTTATTTATCCCGACCCGTATCAAAAATTATTACCAGCCATAAACTAAAAAACGCCGATGCATACTATTTTCAGTATGTGTGGGAGAACCTGCACCGAACGGTGCAGTTTTTTTATTTATGAAGAAAAAGAAGAATAAAGAAAAAAAGCCGTATGGGAAGCGCCTTTTGCGTGCTTTCGTTACGGTTTTTATAATCGGGGCGTGCCTTTTTGCCATTCTTTTCGGTGGGGTTGCGATCTGGCTTTCGCAAACCACCGATACCGAAAGCGACGTTGCCCTTTTCGAATCCTTTCGGGGAAGCCGCACTACCCGCTTTTATTTCGACGCTACCCCAACCGATTCGATCTATACGCCGAGGGAATGGGAAAGCGAGCGCGTTTGTGGGGGCGAAAATGCGATCTGGTGCCCGATCTCCGATATGCCAAGCCATCTGCAAGACGCGTTCGTCGCCATTGAGGATAAACGCTTTTTTCGACACGACGGGGTGGATTGGCTGCGTACGGGCAAGGCCTTTATCAATTATATCCTTCGCTTTGACTCTCGCTTCGGCGGCTCGGGGATCACACAGCAGCTGATCAAGAACATCAGCGGGGAAAACGAGCCTACCCCCAAGCGTAAGCTGAAAGAGATCTACCGCGCTGTGATGCTTGAGAAGCGCTATTCTAAAAAAGAGATCCTTGAAATGTATCTTAACATCGTCCCGATGGGGGAAGGCTGCGCGGGGGTCGGGGCCGCCGCCGAGCGCTATTTCGATAAAAAGCCCCAAGAGCTATCGGTCGCGGAATCGGCCACCCTTGCGGCGATCATCAATGCGCCAAGCCGCTATAATCCTTTGAAAAACCCCGAAAACAACAAGGAAAGAAGAGATCTCGTTTTAGAAAAAATGTACGGGGAGGGCTTGATCGGCTACGAGGAATATAAAGAGGCGCTTGCCGAAGAGCCGATGCTTCAAAAGGAGGCAAAGGCCCCCGCCGGGCAGATCCGTTCTTGGTACACCGAGACCGTGATCAGCGACATTCTTGGGGATCTTGTGGAGGCGGGGTACAGCCAAAGCATGGCGCGCCAGCTTCTTTATAATGGCGGATTGCAGATCTATACCCTTGTCGACCCCTTCGTGCAAGAGGCACTGGAGGAAAGCGCAAAAAGCGTTAAGCTTACCAAAGGGCTTACGCTTTCGGGGGTGGTGATCGATCCGGGGAGCGGCAATATCGTGGGGATCTGCGGCGGAAGCGGGGAAAAGCAGGGAAACCGCCTTTTGAATTACGCAACCGTCAATCGGGCGCCGGGCTCTGCCTTAAAGCCACTTTCGGTCTACGCCCCCGCGATTGACCGCGGGCTGATCAGCTACGCCAGCGTTTTTGACGACGTGCCGCTTTCCTATACGGGGGGTGAGCGTGAATGGCCGCGCAATTCCCCCACTGTTTACGACGGGCTTTGCGATATCAAAACGGCGGTTGCCAAATCCAAGAACACCGTGGCGGTTGAGGTTTTGCGCCTCGTTGGAAAGGAAAATTCGTATGCGCTTCTTTCGCGATCCTTGGGGCTTACGGGCTTGGTAAGAAGTGCTGCGGGCGGCTCGCTTACCGATCTTGGGGAAGCGCCTTTGGCTCTCGGTCAGCTGACCTACGGCGTATCGCTTCGTGAGCTTTGCAGCGCCTACACCCCGCTTGCTACCGACGGCGCTTATAAAGAGGGGCGCACCTATCTTGCCGTATACGACGGAAAGGGCGAGCTGCTTTTGAAAAATGAGGGTGAAAGCCACGGCGTTTTCTCGAAGCAGACCGCCGCGATCATGACCAAGCTTTTAGAGGGCGTTGTCGCCGAGGGGACGGCTAAGGGGATATCGATCAAGGGGAATATTCCGGTTGCGGGAAAGACGGGAACGACCACAGAAAGCCACGATAAATGGTTTATCGGCTATACGCCCCATTATATCTGCGGTATTTGGTGCGGCGCCCCCGATAAAAATATCTCGGTGGCAGGCAAGCCCCAGCTTTCCTTTTTCAATACCGTGATGAATAAGATCCACGAGCCTCTTATTGAAAGAAATGAGCAAAAGACTTCCTTTCCCATCCCCGAAGGGGTATACGAAAGCCGTTACTGTAAGGATGGCGGCGCCCTGCTTTGCGAGGACTGTATGTACGACCCGCGCGGAAGCCGCGCATCCCGCGGTTGGTTCACCGCCGCAACGCTTCCGAAAAGCCCGTGTGGGCGGCATATCAGCGTGCTGTACGATAAAGAAGGCGGCGGGGTAGCCGAGGAAATGAACGGCGAAAAGCTTTGTGTTGGCGAACGGTGCGAAAGAGAGGGGCTTATGCGCGTCAGCCTCCTTTCTATTCCCGAAAGAAGCTTCAAAAAACAAGTTTATATCACCGATGCGCAATACGTCTACCGCCCCTTGAACGGAAACGCCCCCGCCGACGGCGCGAATCTTCCGTTCTTCGCCAACGCCCTTTCGGGGCAATACGTCGGTATATCCAAGACCGCAAGCGGGCGGCAGTATAACGCTTCTTCACCCGGATATATCCCAAAGGAATCCCCCTTTCCGTGGGAGGAAAATCCCTTTTTTACCGAAGCCTTTCCGGAAGAAGGCGAGAAAAGATCGGTCCTATCCCCCATTTTTAAAAATTTTTCTTTAAAAAAGGCGTAGAATATGCTACAATAAAGAAAAAAGGGGGTGTGCCAATGAAAGAATACCGTATTGTAAGAAGCGATAGGCGTACCCTTGCCATTACGGTTAGCAAAGAGGGTGAGGTCATCGTTCGTGCCCCGCGGCGCGCGCCCATATTGGATATTGAGGCCTTTATTCAAAAAAATGAGGGTTGGATCCAAAAGCACCTTGAAAAGGCCGAAAAAAGCAAAATGCCCCCTCTTTCCGAAGAGGAGATCAAGGCTCTGAAAAAACGCGCCAAAGAGCTTCTTCCGCGCCTTACCGCCGAATGGGCGGCGGTTATGGGGGTCGAATACGGTAGGGTTACGATCACCTCGGCCAAAAAGCGCTTCGGCAGCTGCAATTCCCTGGGAAATATCTGTTATTCCTATCGCTTGCTTCAATTCCCGATGGAAGCGATCGAATACACCGTGGTGCATGAGCTTGCGCATCGCCTTGAGATGAACCACAGCAAGCGCTTTTACGCGATTCTTTCGCGCTATTTACCCGACTATAAAAAACGGCACGCCTTGTTGCTTGGCAAAGGGAGGAACGAATGAGCTTTCAGTTACCGAAGAGCGTTTTGATCGCCCTTACAAGCCTTACCGAAGCGGGATACGAGGCCTTTTTGGTGGGGGGAAGCGTGCGCGATTATCTTCGCGGTGTTCCCCCGCACGATTTTGATATTACCACCTCGGCTACCCCCGAAGAAACGCTTTCGGTCTTTTCCTCTTACCGTACGGTAGAAACCGGCATCAAGCATGGCACGGTCACGGTGCTGATCGATGATATGCCGCTTGAGATCACCACCTACCGCATCGACGGCGATTACCTGGATCGCCGCCGCCCCGAGAGCGTTTCTTTCACCAAAAACCTTTTCGAGGATCTCTCGCGCCGCGATTTTACGGTCAACGCCATGGCGTATCACCCGACGGTGGGGATCGTCGACCCTTTTTCGGGGGAAGAGGATCTTAAAAAAGCCTGTATTCGCGCGGTTGGCGATGCCGAGGTTCGCTTTGAAGAGGATGCCCTTCGTATTCTTCGCGCCCTTCGCTTTTCGTCGGTTCTCGGCTTTTCCTTAGAGGAAAAAACCGAAGCGGCCGCTATAAAAAAGGTAAAAAATCTTTCTGCCGTATCGCCCGAGCGGATACGGGAAGAGCTTTGCAAGCTGTTACTCGGCTTTGCGTGTGACGAGGTGATAAGTAAATATGCCTCGCTTCTTGCGGATATCCTTCCAATCGGTAAAACGCCCCCTTCGATCGCGCCTCTTGCGCCCGATCTTGGCGTTCGCCTTTTTGCCCTTATCCGCCATAACGAAAAAGAAGCGATCGAAAAAACGCTTACGGGGCTTCGCTTCGATAAGCGTACGCAAAAAGAGGTGCTTGCCCTTTTTGATATCGAAAAAAGAGACCTGCCTTGCGACAAGCGCTCGGTAAAGCGCTTGCTTCTTTCCTTTGGGGAGAACCCGGTTGAAAAATGGCTTTCCTACCGCGCGGCCTCGGGGGAAGCGGGGGCAAGCGCGGCGCTCGCTCTTTATAACGAGGTGATCGCTTCCCGCGAATGTTATCTGCTTTCCCACTTGCAGATCGGCGGGGGTGACCTTTTGCCCCTTTGCAAGGGCCCCTCGGTTGGGGAGGCGTTGAAGGCTTGCCTTATGGCGGTCATCAACGGGTCGATCCCCAACGAAAAAGAGGCTCTTCTTCGTTTTTCAAAGGAATTTATTGAAGAAAATTTTAGGGAATAAACGAAAAGTTTTCTTGTCTTTTTCATACATAATAGCGAAATTTATTATCGAAATGGGGTTTGTATGAAAAAGACGGTAAAATCCTACGCCATCATCACCCTCGGCACGCTTCTTATCGCCGTGGGGGTGCATTTTTTTGAGTTTCCCAACCGCTTTTCGATGGGCGGGGTCAGCGGGATCTCCTTGGTGGCGGGGGCGGCCTTCGGCGTTTCTTCACCCGCGCGCCTTTCGACCGCTTTGAATTTTTTTCTGCTTCTTATCGGCTTTCTTTTCTTAGGGCGAAGCTTTGGTACAAAAACCGTGTATTCGGTGACCGTTTTTTCCTTTTTGCTGAATTTCTTCGAAACCTATTTTCCCCTTTCCTCCCCCTTGACCCGCCAAACCATGTTAGAGCTTTTTTTCGATATGCTTTTTATTTCGGTTGGGGCGGCGCTCCTTTTTCATGAGGACGCAAGCTCAGGGGGGACCGATATTCCCGCTTTGATCCTGAAAAAATATACGGGGCTTCCGATGGGGCGTTGCCTTCTTCTCGTTGATTTTTTGGTGGTTCTCGGGGCATTTTGGGTATTCGGGATCGAAATCGGGCTCTTTTCACTTTTCGGGATCGGGCTGCGGGCGTACGTCGTGGATCTGGTGACCGAGGAGTTTCGCGCGGTCCGATCGTTTTTGATCGTGACGAAAAAGAAGGAAGCGCTGCTTGCCTTCTTGACTACCCGCATTTCGGGAAGCCGTATTCTCTTCGTTACCGATGAAGCGGGGGATGGCTACGATGCTTCCCTGATCCTTGTATTGCTTACAAGAAAGGGTGCCTCCGCTTTTTGCCAACAGCTTCTTGCGGTGGATGAGGAGGCGGTCGCCTTTTTGGGAAAGGCGGGAGATATTATTACGAAAACACCGCCGGCATAGCCGCGCATAAGGAGGAATTATGAGTAAACGAAAAGAAAAAGGGGAGAGCGCCCCTTTTAACCTACATATTCCGTACAGCTACAGCTTCGTTGCCCGCTTGATACAATCACCCGATAGCACGAAGCGCTATTACAGCGCCTTAAAAAACGAGCTTCTTTCCTATCGCCCCGTAAAGTCACGCATCAGCTGGCGCTACGATACCTATAACCTTGGCAGGCTTCAGCTGGTTCGAATGGCGGTGCGGGGAAAAAATCTTTTTTTGTACCTTTCGCTTGACCCTAGGGAATATCCGTATGAAATCTATCATCAAGTCGATAAGGGCAACGCGCGCGCCTTCCGCAAGGTGCCGATGCGCATATGCGTAAAAAGCGATCTGGGGCTTAGGCGCGCGATTTTTCTTATCGGGGAAGCGATGAGGGGGGCCGCCATAGAGAAAAGAGAGATCGAGCCGATCGATTACGCCGCCTGGTATGGATATCTTGATACCGAAGCGCTTATTGAAAAAGAGCTGGTAAAGCCGCTTGACGGTTTCGAAGCGGAATAAATAAGAAGCTTAACCGGGTTAAAAAAGAAAAAGGCACTTATGGAAATAACCATAAGTGCCTTTTTGTGCAAGGGAAATACGAGGCTGTTCCCGTATTCTGGTATAAAAGGTGCCACACAGATTGTGCGGCACCAAGAGACTTGGAATTATTCGGTAATAGCCGTGTAGTAAATGAGTGCGTTCAAGCCGGGAAGTACCTCACTGAAATCCATTTCCATGATTACGGAATCCCCATCGGTGAAGATGGATACGAAATCCTCGAACTCCTTACCGTAAATGGTAAGCGAGCAACCGTCTTGCGTGTAAGTCCCCTCAAAGGTTTCGGTTACGGGCTCTTCTATGATTTCTGTTGTAGTAACGACAAAGCTTCCGTCTTCTCCAAAGGTCATCGTTTCGCTTACAATGGTTTCAAAAAGAACTTCTTCCATAACCGCTTCAAAGAGAGCGACAAGCATTGCCTCATCGGTAAAATAATCTTCGTATTCACTGAACAGCAACTTGAGTGTATCCACTGTTTCTTGACGGGCTTGGGCGGGGGTACCGTCCACCCATTTCATCTTCAGGGAGGACATCTCGTATGTTTTGCCCGAAACCGAAAGCAAATCTTCGGTAAAGGGGGTGTTGGAAAACTGAACCGTGTTGAAGTGCTCGGGTAAAGTGCGATTCGAATAAGAGGAGATTGAGGTTACCTGCGCTTCATAGTCGTGCCATTCGGGACTCATAATTCCGTTTTCAAGACTGATGTATTTATCGGTTGCAGGGGCGGAGCCGAGATCGTAGGGAAGATCCGAAAGGTCGTTGACCTGGATGCAGAAGTAACCGAATTCGCCGACGGTAAGGGCCTTGTCGGGTTTTTTAAAGATAAGCTCGTTCCCTATCCATTCACCGAATTCGCCGTTACGCAGGGTCTCGGTCTTGGCGGGCAGTGCCATTTCGTTGGTATAGGTATATGCCTCACCGACGTTGACGTTCGTTTTGGTGGTGGCGCAGAGGATATCCTCAAAGTAAGCCGAGCGCTGAGCGGGAACCGCCGAGATATGGGCCGCATTCGCAAAGGTCAGCTCCTTGCCGGCGGGAATGGCCGGAACGGCAAAGGCAGTATCCCACTCTCCGCGCCCCTGTGCGTCGGTTGTAAAGGCGGAATAGAAAGGATAGATGGTTTTACTGCTATTGGTTACGGGTTGCGTATAGCCGCCGATTGAGTAGTAAAATTCAATGCAGTCATTCTTCCAGGGATCCGGTTGGGTAACGTAGTCGTTGTTACGAGAGTAATAAGAGGAATCCTTTACTTCGATGCAAACGTAAACGTAATCTCCGTCCCAAAGGTAATAAACGGTGGCGTAAGCACCGAAACTGCCGGTGGAAGAGTTACCGCTTATCTTTGTGAATAGGCAATATTCTTCGGGGCTGAGAGTGGGATTAAGAGTGGATGTAAAGTGGGCCGAGGCGAGGTATGCGTCATCGATAACCCCGTCGATATCAGGGGTATATCGCAGAACCTGATTGGGATAATTTTCAACCGTTAGAGTAGCGGTCATATCGGGATATGAGGAGGGAATATAGTTTCCGCTTGTATCAGTAAAGGAGGCGGTAACCTTATAAGCACCGGCTTCGCGAGCTACGGGAATACCGGTCTCCGTGTCATTGGGAACGGTTACGGGAGAGGTAAGTATAACGCCGTTTCCGTCCTTGATCTTGACCATTGTATAGGTCACCTCAAGACCAATGGGAAGCTCACCGACCAAGAGCTGATATTCACAGCCTTCGTAATAGTAACCGGACAGATGGTTCGCAGCATCCACTCCCTCAAACTTAAAAGGCTTAATGCTTTGGGCGTTGCCGGGAAGGACCGTCAGCGTAGCGGTCATGGGCTCGGGCAAGAGATAATATTGTTCGCTTGCGGGATTTTTAAACGAAAAGGTAGCGGTTACGGTGTATACACCGACGTCGGTTGGACTCGATGAGAGCGAAGCACCGGTTGAATCCTTGAAGCTGTAATCAACCTTCAAGATCGTGTTATTGTACCCCGAAGCCTTGTATACCGCAATGCTGATAAAATTACCGGTATAGTAGGTTTCCTTATTCGAAAAAATGATCGATCCGCTAATATCTGTTTTGGGAGGCAGAGGGGCGATCGATTCCGTTTTTGTAGCAGGGCAGTCAAGACAATGAAAGGTTCGTACGCCTTCCACTCCTTCTTGGGGCGGGGTGGTTATTTCTCCGCTGTTCCAGCTGTGCTGAACCGTAGGCTCCGCCTCGGTTCGGGTCGCAGGACACTTCGTGCAGGTAAAAGTTCGTACGCCCGGAACAGCGCAGGTTGGAGTGGTCGTGATTCTTCCGGTATCCCAACTGTGTTCTCCCGTAGGGCCAAGCTCAACGATTTTTGTTTCGGGGCAGTTTTCACAATAACAAATACAATAGCCTTTTCTTGCACAGGTAGGCTCGGTAAGAACCGTCGTGCTGCCCCAGTGGTGCTGGCAGTCGGGCAGGGTTGTTGTGGGGGCGGTGGTTGTAGTTGTGGTTGTGGTTGCGGTTGTGGTTGTGCCAGGGCTTGCAATATCAAAGTCGCATGAGGTAAAAAGGCAAGCCGTCGCAAGAAGAACAGCAAGGGTCAAAAACAGCAGAAATTTCCTTTTCATTATAGCCCTCCTATAAGAACATACTGATTTTTCGTAAGCAAGGATTGATGAGAAACCCTCAGGTGCGTTACACGATAAAGCAAAAGGCGGGCATAGCTAGGCAAAGCAGGAAAACCGATTGCTTTGCAAAAAGCGATTCCCGGCCTTTTGCTTGTATTTCATTCAATATATCATATTTTGGGGTATGCGTCAATGCCTTATATGAAAAAACATGAAAGGTTATAAAGAAATTAGGACAGCAGATTTGAAAGAGCCCGATAGATCCTTTGGTTTGCATCGGGCGGGGAAAAAGCGGCGGCACCTTCTTCCATGCGGCGCCGAAGCGCGTCGTTTTCAAGAATTTGCTTTACTTTATCCGTAAGAACACCTTCCCAAAGATCCTCTTCCTTTATCATCACACCGCCGCCCGCTTTTTGAAAGGCTTCGGCATTTTTCGTTTGGTGGTCGGCCGTTACGTTTGGGGAGGGAATGAGGATCGCGGGGCTGTGGGTAAGAGACGCCTCGGTCAACGTCATCGCCCCCGCGCGGCAGATAAGAAGATCGGCGGCGCTCATACGAAGCGGCATATCTTCAAGATACGGCAAAAAGGAGATGCGCTTCGGCAGATTTTTAAAGTCTTTTTGAAGCTTCTCTTGAAATTCCTTTGCGTAACGGGCGCCATAGCCGTGCATAAAACAGATATTTGGGTTTTTAAGAATATATTCTTTCAAAAGCGATAAAGCGGCGTGGTTTAAGGGCGCTGCGCCCAGGCTTCCCCCGAAGGAAACGATCACCCTTGCCCCCTTTTGAATGCCCAGCTTTTTTCTTGCTTCTTCCTTCGTATAACGGCAAAAGGAAGGAAGCGTCGGACATCCGACGTGCAGCGTTTTGCAGGGGGGCAGATGCTCTTTTGCGGATGAAAAATTCAAAAGAACGAGGTCTGTGTGCCCCGCAAGCTTTCTTGTTGCAAGCCCCGGGAAGGCGTTTGATTCGTGCAAAGCGGTCTTGATCCCGAGGCGCGAAGCCGCAAGAAGGGTCGGCCACGAAACGTATCCCCCCGTGCCGATCGCAAGGTCGGGTCGGATATCTTTTAAAAGCCGCTTTGCGGCGTGCGGGGAGATCGCGGCCTGATACAGCGCCTTAATATTGTGTGGCGATAGCGAACGCTTAAAGCCCGATATTTCAATGGGAAAGTAGGGTATTTTCGCTTTTTCGACAAGCCGCCTTTCCATTCCGTTCGGGGTTCCTACGAAAAAAAGCTCGGTATCCTTACGGTTCTCCAAGAAAATCTCAGCGATCGCCAAGGCGGGATTAACGTGCCCCGCCGTGCCGCCGCCCGTGAGCAGAAGCCTCATAGATCCTCCTTTTATCGGTATGTAAGTAATGAAGAGCGAGAGATCGAAAGCAGGATCCCCATTTCGGCAAAGAGCATTAATAAAGACGAGCCGCCGTAGCTGAAAAAGGGAAGAGAGATGCCGGTATTCGGGATCGCGTTGGTAACGACCGCTACGTTAAGAAGCACCTGTACCGCCACCTTGATCGAGATGCCGACGGCGGTAAGCCGGCAAAAGGGGTCTGGGTTTTTCACG
>JAZRFI010000116.1:0-4240 GCA_045661285.1 Eubacteriales bacterium
TTTTTATATTCATCTTATTATACGCTTCTTCGGTCAATAAGTCAACCACCCGAGAAAAAAGAGAGGAGCGAAAAACGCTCGATAGGCGTGGCAAAAACGCGGGGACACCGTCGGCCGTGCGCGCGAAAAAGAAAAAAGAGAGACCTTCGTCTCCCTTTTTCTCCTTATTTTACAGGGTCTTTTCGATCTCGCGCAGCATATCTCTTGCCATGCAGATATCCTTGATCTGCTGCTCGCCCGAGATCTCACGCTCGATGGTCCAGGGGCCCTTATAACCGACCTCTTCCAGCTTCTTCATACAAGCGGGGATATCGGCGCGCCCCTCGCCAAGCGGCTTCTGCTTACCAAGCGTCATCCCGTCGGTCGGGAAATCGGCATCCTTGATATGCAGGTCGCGAACGTACGGCCCCAAGAGCTCAAGTGCGTCGACCGAGTTGGCCTTGCCGTAGATGATAAGGTTCGCCGTATCGAAGTTAACGCCAACGTTCTTATGACCGATCCGCTCAATCGTACGAAGCATGGTCATCGGGGTCTCTTGCCCGGTTTCAAAGAGGAAATACTGGCCGCGCGGCTCCATGTATTCGCAAAGCTCTTGCAGGGTCTTTACCACCTCGTCAAAGGTGGGGTCGCAGGGCACCTCGGGCAAAAAGCCGACGTGGGTCACGATGTTGCTGACCCCGATCTTCTCCGCAAAATCCGAAGCGTTCTTCAGATCCTGCAAGCGGCTTGCGCGATATTCGGCGGGAACCAGTCCAAGCGTTTGAGGACCGCGGGTCAGGTTCCATTCGCGCGGACCGCCCCAGCCCGCCCAAAGGGCGGTGACCGTAACGCCGGTCTCGGCTACGGCCTCCTTGATCTCCTTCGCCTTTTCGTCGGTATAGCCGTCCATCTTCCAGCAGCAGATCTGGCAGCAATCCAGCTCCATCTCGCGCAGCTGGCGGAACTTAGCGCGAAAATCGTCTTCCCAGGTAACCAGCACGCCGATGTTATGCTTCATATTCTTTCCTCGCTTTACTCTTTCTTTTAAAAAACGAAGGCTTTATGAAAAGCAGGTGAAAACCCCAAAAGGGGAATTGACTTTCCGTCGACCTTCTGCTATAATAGTAGCATATCGAAAAATAATTGTAAAGTATTTTTTGTCTATACTTTTTTAAAAAAAGTAAAAATATCCACAAACGGTTTTCGAATGTATTTCTCTACCGAAGAAAACCGAAAGGAGCCGTACGATGATCAAAAAAATTCTCCCCCTTCTTTTGGTGGCGGTTTTGCTGCTCTCGACCCTTGTCGGATGCACGCCGAGCCTGGATAATCTGAAGAAAACCTTCGAGGAAGAGGGCTACGAGGTCAAATACGACGTCAAATACGACGAGATCGCCGACGTATACGAGGACGCGGGCGAAGAATTTGATGAAACCGCGATCGCTCGCGTTTTGTTCGTGCGCGACCCCGAAAGCGCGCTTCGCTGGCTGAAGATCGTGGAATTCTACCGCCGTGACGACGCCGATCTTTTCTTCCGCCTGCATGAGCGGGAATACAGCAAGCCGCAAGCCGGCACGACCATCAAGCAAAAGGGCAAGGTCATCTTTTACGGTACCCCCTCGGTCTACGCCGTCGTCGATTGATTTGATCTCTTTGTAAAAATCCTTGGAAAGGAGAGGCCTTATGGAACAGGATCTTCGGCCGATCATAGCCAAAAACATCGCCACCCTGCGCGCCAGCCGCCATATGACGCAATTTGAGCTGAGCGAGAAGCTCCGCTATTCCGATAAGGCGGTCTCCAAATGGGAAAGAGCCGCCGCCGTACCCGACGTTTTCGTCTTAAAGCAGCTTAGTGAGATCTTTGAGGTAAGCGTCGATTATCTGCTTTCCGAGCATGAGGGAGAGCTTCCGCCCCCGCCGCCCCCCGAAACCGAGAAGAATCCCTCGGTCATCGCGATGCTCTCCTTTATCGGGGTATGGACGCTGGCTTCTCTTCTCTTCTTTATGACCTGGATCTTCCTCCCCCCCGCGCATTGGCAGATCTTTATCTACGCCCTCCCCGTATCCTTGATCACGCTCCTCGTTTTCAGCGTGCTTTGGGGAAACAAAAAAAGCACCTTCTTCCTTCTGTTCCTGTTGATCCCCACGGTGCTTTTATCGCTTTATATCGCCCTTTTGCCCCATCATCTGTGGTTCCTTTTCGTCTTGATCCTCCCCGCCGAGGTGATCCTGACGCTTTGCTTTAACCTTAACAAGAAAAAGAAATAGACCGAATAAAAAGAGCAGAACGCGCGTTCTGCTCTTTTTCCGTTTGTTTTAGTTTAGCGCGATTTGTCGGCTAAAGACAGCTCGCTATACCGTCGGGCTTTTTATTATACGAGGGGAATCAAAGGGTCGCGGGATTCTTTGGCTTGCGTGGCTGAAAAACAGGCCTCTTTCATCGGGATCCATTCGTTTAAAACGCGTGGTAAGGCTTCGCCGATCACCGCCCGCCCATGGCTACGATCTGCTTTTGGCAGAAAAGCAAGACTTTTGGCGCTTCTCTTTACAAAAGAAAAGAGAAGTGGTATAATAAGGATATACCCACACGACCTTTTAAGGAGAAATGCTATGAAATCAGCCCGCCTTTTATTGCTTTTCGGAATACTCCTTGTTCTCGTTTTTGCCTTCTCGGCTTGCGCTTCTTTGGATGGCCTGATCGGTGGCCTTATGCCCACAGAGACCACGGCTACGACGACTGCCGTGACCACGAGTGCGACTCCTCCGGCTACGACGACTGTGGTAACGACAACCGCACCCGCACCGGCTACGACGACTGTAGTAACCACGACCGCGCCTCCTCCGGCCACGACGACTGTGGTAACCACGACCGCGCCCGCACCGGCTACGAGGCCCGCCACAACCACGAGTGCGCCGCCAAAACCGGCGGACCCTGCAACCCCCGGCAAGGGGCTTGTCTTCGTTTCGAACGGGGACGGCACCTGCTACGTCAGCGGCCTTGGCACCTGTACCGATAAAAACCTTGTGATCCCCCAAAAATCACCGAAGGGAGATCGCGTCACAAGCATCGGCAAGAGGGCGTTCGATGAGTGTACCCGCCTTGCGAGTGTGACCATTCCCGATAGCGTCACAAGCATCGGCGAGGGGGCGTTCTCCGATTGCACGGGCCTTACAAGTATCGTGATCCCGGAAAGCGTCACAAGAATCGACAAGCTTGCGTTCTATTTCTGCTCAAGACTTGAGAGCATCGTGATCCCCGATAGCGTCACAAGCATCGGCGATTCGGCGTTCGAATATTGTTTTAGCCTTACGAGTGTGGTGATTCCGGAAAGTGTCACAAGCATTGGCCAGGCGGCGTTCTCCGGTTGCAAGATCCTATCGGGCATCGTGATCCCCGATAGCGTCACAAGCATCGGCAAGTCTGCGTTCGAAGGGTGCACGGGCCTTACAAGTATCGTGATCCCGGAAAGCGTCACAAGCATCGGCGAGGATGCGTTCGAAGATTGCACGGGCCTTACGAGCGTGGTGCTCCCCGATAGCATCACAAGCATCAGCTATTCGGCGTTCCAAGGGTGCATAAGCCTTGCGGATATCGTGATCCCGGGTAGCGTCACAAGCATCAGCGATTTGGCGTTCGAAGGTTGCACAAGCCTTACGAGTATCGTGATCCCGGGTAGCGTCACAAGCATCAGCTTTTCTGCGTTCTCCGATTGCACGAGCCTTACGAGTATCGTGATCCCGGATAGCGTCACGCGCATTGGCAATAATGCGTTCGAAGATTGCACAAGCCTTACGAGTATCGTGATCCCCGATAAAGTCACAAGCATCGGCATTATGACGTTCAGAGGTTGCACAAGCCTTGCGGACATCGTGATCCCGAGTAACGTCACAAGCATCGGCTCTATGGCGTTTGAAAACTGCAAGAGCCTTACAAGCATCGTGATCCCCGACAAAGTCACAAGCATCGGCGATTGGACGTTCTCCGGTTGCAAGAGCCTTACAAGCATCGTGATCCCGGGTAGCGCCACAAGCATCGGCAATTATGCGTTCTCCGGTTGCACGAGCCTTACGAGTATCGTGATCCCGGGTAGAGTCACAAGCATCGGCAATTATGCGTTCCAAGGGTGCACGGGCCTTACGAGTATCGTGATCCCGGGTAGAGTCACAAGCATCGGCGATTATGCGTTCCAAGGGTGCACGGGCCTTGCGAGTATCGTGATCCCCGACAAAGTCACAAGCATCGGCGATTGGACGTTCCAAG
>JAZRFI010000117.1:0-24152 GCA_045661285.1 Eubacteriales bacterium
TGCAGCGTCAACCGCGGCAAAGTGCGAAGGGATCGACGCGTGCGTATCATAGCTATCGACCACGTTGAATTTTTCGGCAAGAGCCGGGGTCATCTTCGGCAGATCGGTCGCGCTGCCCCCGCAGATCACCAAAACGTCGATCTCGTCTTGATACGAAGAAAGCGTATCGGCGGCGTATACCGGCGCGCCGGTTAGCGTTTTTAGGGTTTTGGGATCACGGCGGGTAAATACCCCCAAAAGGGTGACGTCGGGGGCGGCAAACGCCGCAAGCTCGACCCCTTTTCCGAGATTTCCGTATCCGTAAATGGCAATTTTCATAAGAACCTCATTTGCAAAAAATTGAAAGGTTTTGTTTACGTTTAGACCATATCTTTCATATTGTACAGTCCTGCAGGCTTGCCGCAAAGGAAGGCGGCAGCCGTCAAAGCCCCCTCGGCGAAGAGGGCGCGGCTGTGCGCCTCGTGCTTTAAGGTAATGGTCTGATTTTGTGTGGCGATGATCACCTCGTGGATCCCAACGACGTTCCCCATACGAAGGGCGTGTACGCCGATCTCCTCGGGCGCGCGCTTTCCCTGACCGCTTCGACCGCAGTTGGGATAAGCGGTGGGGCGTACCTCGCAAAGAGCGTCTACCAGCATTTTGGCGGTACCGCTCGGCGCGTCGATCTTACGGTCGTGATGCGCCTCAACGATCTCGATCTCGGCCTCGGGCATGGCGGCGGCCGTCTTCTTCGCCAGCTCTACGAGCAAAGCAATGCCAAAGGACATATTGGCCGAATAAAAGATCGGGATCTCCGAAGCCGCCTCGTAAATGGCGGCAAGCTCGTCTTCGGTCTGCCCCGTCGTCGAAAGCACGATCGGCAGCTTGTGCTTTTTGGCAAAAGCAAGAAGCGGAAGCGTTTGGCTATGGTGCGAAAAGTCGACGATGCAATCCACGTTAGCATCGGCGCTCTCAAAGCTTTTCGCGCAAGGCACCGGCTCGCTTCCCGTGGCGAAGGCATCGACCCCCGCTTTAAGGATCGCGTTTTTGTAGCCGGCCGCAACCAGCTTAACGACCTCTTGTCCCATATGGCCGCAAAGGCCGTGCAGTAAGATCTTCATGCTTCTTTCCTCACACCGAAAGGCCGGCTTCACGCATCAACGAAAGCAGCTTTTCTTCGTTTTTCGCTTCCATCGGGGTAAGCGGCAGGCGCAGATAGTTTTCACCGAAGCCCATAGCCGATACGGCGGCCTTGACGGGAATGGGGTTGACCTCACAGAAGAGGGTATTGATAAGCGGAAGAAGCTTTAACTGCAAGGCGCAAGAGCCCTTGACATCGCCTTCAAAGAAGCGGGTGCAGATCTCCTTGGTCTCTTTCGGAAGAACGTTGGAAAGAACCGAGATAACGCCCTTGCCGCCAAGCGAGAGGACCGGAACGATCTGATCGTCGTTCCCCGAATAAATATCGATCTCATCCCCGCAAAGCGCGGCAACCTCGGCGATCTGGGAAATGTTTCCGCACGCCTCTTTGATCGCGACGATATTCGGGTGCTTGGCAAGCTCGGCTACCGTTTGGGGAAGGAGATTGCAGCCCGTACGGCTCGGCACGTTATAAAGGATGCAGGGCTTGGTCGAAGCGTCTGCGATCGCCAGGAAGGACTGAAGCAGACCGTTCTGGGTCGCCTTATTGTAATAGGGGGTAACGAGAAGCATCGCGTCTGCCCCTGCCTCGCAAGCAAATTTCGTAAGATCAACGGCGTAAGCGATATCGTTCGAGCCCGTGCCCGCGATAACCGGAACGCGCCCCTTTACCTGATCGACACAGAACTTGATCGCCTCTCTGTGCTCGGCGTCGGTAAGCGTAGAGCCTTCACCGGTCGTACCAACGGCTACGATGGCGTCTACCCCCTCGGCGATCTGCCATTCGATCAGCTTCGCAAAGCTTTCGTAATCGATCCCCTTTTCCGTAAGCGGGGTAACAATGGCGGTGGCAACGCCCGTAAATACCGTGTTTTTCATCATATATTTCCTCCAAAGCTTATAAAATACAAAAGAAGCGGGATAGAAATACTATCCCGCCAAAAAGCATCCCAAAAGAATGAATTGTCGGATAGCACTCCGCATTTCTGCGACAACAAGGCAGATCTTCTCTGCATTGCCAGCCAAGTGCCCGCCACGGCACCCACTTCGGCACCCGCGCCTTCCCCGCATAGCTTGGCAGCCTTTTTACAGCGGTACTCATCACAAGGTGCGCCTCTATCTCTTATGTAAGTATGCTACCACAGAAAGGAACGCTTGTCAATAGCTTTTTTGAAAAAGTCAAAAAAAGAGCCGAAAAGAAGAAAGTTTTTTGTTGTTTTCCCTTTACATTTTTTCGTAAAATGTATATAATGGTAATATCAAAAACGAGGTGAAGCCATGTTACAAACAATTTTAGAGAATATCGGCTCGCAATGGGAACTTTTCGTGCGCCTTGTTTTGGCGTGCGCCTGCGGTGCCGTGATCGGGTTAGAGCGAAGCCACCGCCGTAAAGACGCGGGTATAAAAACGCATATCATTTTGGCCATGGGCTCTGCCCTCTTTATCATCATTTCGCAATACGCCTTTGCCGACGTCGCGCTGAGCGAAGCCTATCGCGCGGATATTTCGCGTATCGCCTCCAACATCGTTACGGGCGTTTCCTTCCTTTGCGCGGGGGTCATTTTCGTACGCGGCGGCGCGATCAAAGGGTTAACGACCGCGACCGGGATCTGGACGACCGCCGGTATCGGTATGGCCGCGGGGGCGGGCATGTACGCCATTACTATTTTTGCCACGCTGCTCATTCTTTCCATCCAGCTTCTGTTTCATAAGAAATCAAAGGAATTTGAAAGCCATTGCACGGTGGATTTCACCTTCACGCTTTCGAAGGATCAAAGCATCGATGAAAAGGTGACCTGCATCGGCAATCTTCTGCAAAGCGAACCGAACGATATCAAGGTCTTTCGCAACGAGGACGGCAGCCTTGTTTTAAAGCTGCGCGTATACGTGCTTTATCACTTGGATAAAGAGAAAATGTTTGAAACGCTGAAAAGCGACCCCGATATCAAGGATATTTCCATAGGTTATTAAAAGAAAGCCACCCCGCGGGGTGGCTTTCTTTTATAGCTTTCTTGCGTATTCCTTCGCCATTTCGTAAAGGTAGCGCGCGGCGTTTTGCATCGAATCCGCGGGGGAGCTTGCCCGATCCGCTACCGCGTAAAGGTCACGCACGCCGAGGCGGCGCAATTCATTGGGATCGTCTCCGATACAGCCGACGAAGCAATCGACGGGAATTCCCTTTTCTCCCGCGGCGCGCGCAACACCGCTGATCGCCTTACCGAAAAGGCTTTGGCGGTCGATCTTCCCTTCCCCCGTGATAACGAGAGAAGCATCTTGCAGAGCTTTATCAAAGGATAGGGCGGAAAGCACCGCCTCGATCCCCGATTGAATACGCGCATCGGTAAAGGCAAGAAGCGGCGCGGAAATACCGCCGCCCGCGCCCGCGCCTTCGACCGAAGAAACATCGCGCCCACACTTTTTGGCAAAGAGGTGGGCAAGGCTTTGCATCCCCGCTTCCATTTTCACAAGCTCTTCTTCGGTAGCGCCCTTTTGCTTGGCGTAGATATAGGTGGCGCCGCTTTCCCCGATAAGGGGATTTTTTACGTCGGTAGCGACGGTGATTTTTGCCTTTTTAAGAAGCGGCGAAAGGTTGGATAGATCAAGGTCGCATATACGCGAAAGCGTGCCGCCCGTGGGGATAAATTCCTCCCCGTTCTCATCGAGAAAACGGGTGCCGAGCGCCGCGATCATGCCGCAGCCGCCGTCGTTGGTGGCGCTGCCGCCAACCGTCAGAAGGATCTCCTCTGCCCCTTCAAGAAGCGCGCATTCAATCAGCTCGCCAACCCCGTAGGTGGTGGCGCGCGCGGCGCTTCTTTTTTCGGGGGGGAGAACGGTAAGACCCGCGGCCGTTGCCATTTCGATCACGGCGGTCTTGCCGATATAGCCGTATTCGGCGCTTATCGGTTCAAAATCGGGGCCGGCGACCGTGTGGGCGCGGCGGTCTTTCATAGGAACGATAGCGGAAAGCGTACCCTCTCCCCCGTCGGCGATCGGAAGGCAAACGACCGAAAGGGGGGGATCCCCCGCCCCGTCAAGCAAGCCGCTTTTGATCGCAAGCGCCGCCTCCTCGGCCGAAACGCTCCCCTTAAAGGAATCGGGCGCAACGATGATCTTCATAAGTCTTCTCCGTTTACAGTAATAAGGTGACGCAGAGCGGAATGGTTCCGCACGCAAAAATATTGGAAAGGAAGGCAAACCTGGCCCCGTCGTCACAGTTCTTCCCTGTCAGGGAGGGGAGAACGATGGTATTAAGGCCGCAAGGGAGCGCCGCAAAAAGAACCGCCATGGTGATAAGATTTCTGTCCGAAGTCAAAAGCGGAAGAATAAGGCCGACGGCAAAGGGGATCGCCAAAAGGCGTATGGCGGTGATGATATAGGCGTTTTTGTCTGAAAGCAGGGTCTTTACCGAGAAACCGGCCAGCGTGACCCCGGCAAGAAGCATCGATACCGGGCCGACGCACGCGCTTCCCTTGGATAGGATAGACGATACGATTTCGGGAAGCGGAAGCCCCGAAAGGCCGTACAGCATCCCCGCGATGATCGAAACCGTGGGAGGATTTAAAAGACGCTTAAAGGAAAGCTTTCCGTCGGTCAGCTCGGCATAGCCGACCGTATAGGTGTAAAGCGCGAGCGGAAGCGTAAAAAGCTGGAACATAAAAAGCCCCGAGGCGCCGAGAATCCCCTCCACGAGCGGATACCCCATATACCCGTAATTGGGAACCGTAAGCGTATAGTGATACACGCACCGTTTATGCGCTTCCTTCGTAAAAAGGCGCGCGACGAAAAGCATGGAAAGAGCCAGGGCCGAAAGGATCAGAACCGAAGAAAGAAGCAGGGCGCCGTTCGCCGCCAAATTCTTAACCGTGCAGTTTTTAGCAAAGCTTAAAAAGTTCATGCAAGGCAAAAACACGTATACGCAAAGGGTGGAAAGCGTTTTTCCTTCCTTTTGCCCTACCTTACCGCTCTTACCAAGTACATATCCGAAGAGGATAAACGAAAACAGAATAACGATCTGTGTGAAAACAATTTCCGACATACCGATTTACCTACGACCGCCGCCCGTCGATGTCGAGGGGCGGCGGTTCTTTTTCTTATTTTTTGGGCAGAATGGCCTCTTTGCCGCCCATATAGGGGCGAAGCGCCACGGGGATCGAAACGCTGCCGTCGGCCTTGAGATTGTTTTCAAGGAAGGCGATCAGCATACGGGGGGGCGCAACGACCGTGTTGTTAAGGGTATGGGCGAGGTACTTGCCGTCCTTCCCCGATACGCGGATGCGAAGGCGGCGGGCCTGCGCTTCACCGAGGTTCGAGCAGCTGCCGACCTCGAAATACTTCTTCTGACGGGGAGACCAAGCCTCTACGTCGATCGATTTTACCTTAAGATCGGCAAGGTCACCCGAGCAGCATTCCAGCGTACGGACGGGGATATCAAGGCTGCGGAAGAGATCGACGGTGTTCTGCCACAGCTTTTCAAACCACATCGGGCTTTCTTCGGGGCGGCAGACAACGATCATTTCCTGCTTTTCGAACTGGTGGATGCGGTATACCCCGCGTTCTTCAAGGCCGTGCGCGCCCTTTTCCTTACGGAAGCAGGGCGAATAGCTCGTCAGCGTTTGCGGCAGGGTTTCCTCGGGCAGGATCTGGTCGATAAACTTTCCGATCATCGAATGCTCGCTGGTGCCGATAAGATACAGGTCTTCCCCCTCGATCTTATACATCATCGCATCCATTTCCGCAAAGGACATAACGCCGGTCACGACGTCGCTGCGGATCATAAAGGGCGGAATGCAATAGGCGAAGCCGCGATCAATCATAAAGTCGCGGGCTTAGCAGATGACCGCCGAATGAAGGCGGCCGATATCCCCCATAAGATAATAGAAGCCGTTGCCCGCCACGCGGTGGGCGCTATCAAGGTCGATGCCCGCAAAGCGCTCCATGATCTCGGTGTGATAGGGCACATCGAAATCGGGCACCAGCGGCTCGCCGTATTTCTGCACCTCAACGTTCTCGCTATCGTCTTTCCCGATCGGAACGGTGGGATCGATGATATTCGGGATGGTCATCATAATTTTTTTGATGCGCTCGGAAAGCTCACCTTCGCGCGCTTCGTCGTCGGCCAGCTGCTTTGCCTGCTTACCGACCTCGATCTTGGCGGCCTCGGCCTCTTCCTTCTTACCTTGCGCCATCAGCATACCGATGCTTTTGGAGATCTTATTACGATTGGCGCGAAGCGCGTCCGCTTCCTGCTGAAGCGCGCGTCTTTCGGCGTCAAGCGCGATCACCTCGTCAACGAGGGGGAGCTTCGAATCCTGAAATTTCTTTCGGATATTCTCCTTCACCACCTCGGGATTTTCTCTGACAAACCGTAGATCCAACATATTATACATCCTCCAAAGAGTAAAAATAAACAAAAAAAGCCCCCGTCACCGTTATGGGACGAAGAAGCTCCGCGTTGCCACCCATATTGATAGGGAAACCCCTACCCTCTCTTTCGTGCCAAGGGCGGCACCCACCGCGGCTTTCACCGCACGCTCGGAAAGTGGATACACGGCATCCGGCATCGGCTTACACCAACCGCCGACTCTCTTTGCCCTTCAACCGCGATAGCTTTCGTCATTGCCCTTCTATTATAATACGCAAAAACGCTTTTTGCAAGAGATTTTTTAAGCTTTTTATTTTATTTTTTAATTTTAAAGAAAAATGCCTTGACTTTTACGCGTACAAATTTTATACTCAAGATGTAAGATACGGAAAAATACGATAAAGGAGCTTCCCATGAAAAAAACACGCACGGCCGTCTTTTCCTCGTTAGCAGCAAGCGATACGCTTTTTCTGCCCTATACACTCGGGGATATCGACCCCTTTTTGCTTGGCGAGATAACCACGACGGTCGGCAAAGAGGGCACGCTTTTGTTGCCGATGGATCCTGACGCTACACGCCTTTACGCCAGTGGGAAGAAGTCTTCTTTTTTTGTAAACAGCACGGTTTCCCCGCTTGAAAAAATGCTCACCCTTTCGGCTAAGGTCATTGACGGTGAAGAGCTTTTGGGGGCTACGCTTCTTTTGCGCCTGGCCGTCTCCCGCTTTTTTGACCGCCACCTTTCTGTGGACGCCGATCTTTCGCTTTTTGAAAAGGACGAAAACGGCGCGCCACACCTGCCTCCCCCCGATCCCGCCCTCCTCATTCATACACTGACCGAGGAAAGAAGGATCGAGGAGATCACGCTTCACGAAAAGAAATGGTTGCTTTATACGGCGGCCGATCTCGTCTATACCGCCGAAATGCTTTTTGAAAAGGATCCCGGCGCTTATTTCGGTCAAACGACCGCTTCCCTCTTGAAGACCCCCGACGCGGCCGAAGACGAAGCCTTGACCGACAAAGATCGCGCCTTTTTAAACGCGATCCTTCCCCCGCGGCTTTTCGACGTCAACCTTTCGGTAAGCGAGGCCGATACCGACCCTCGCTCTCAAAAGGATCTTATCGGCGCGCGGGAAGTCTTTTGGCTTCGTACCGACGCTCTTCCCGATCTCCTTTCCGAAAAAAGCCAATATACGGCGCTGACCGTTACAAGGGATATGACCCGTTGTGAGATTGAGGCGGCGGTGGATACCGATCTTCATACCGCTGCTCTTCGCTATACGTTGCAAGCAACCGAAAACGACGCTCTTCTTCCCTTTTTAATGAAGCTTGCATATAAACGCGGTCTTGCGCTTACCGTCGACGGGTTAACCGACGGGGAGGACTTTGCCAAGCTCTACGCGCTTTATAAGAAACATCGGCATACGGTATTAATCCTGCCGCTTGCGGGATTGATGAAGCGCGGTATGCCCCCGAAGGCGCTGATCAAGCTTTCGAAGGAAAAGCGGGTCTATTTTGATATGACCGCCGTAAACGATCCGATGTCGCTTGCGCTTTTTGCCAATCTCTTCGGCACAGACAAGCTGCTCTACGGCAGCGGCGGCAAGATCCGCAAAAACCTTTTTGCCTTTTGCCGCGCCCTCGCCGATCTGCGCTTCAACGAAAAGGAGATCGCCGCGATCCTTTACGAAAACGCCGAAAGGATCTTTCTTTTCTAAAAACAAAAAGGGGCTGTCTCATTAAGAATTGTTTTTTTCAGCACTTTTCTCGAATTCTTAATGAACCAGCCCTTTTTGTATTCATTTTTTGAATATTATTCATTTTTTGATTAAAAAAAACGGCGTTTTTTCGTAAATAAAGTATATTTTATTTCTTTAATAAAGTTATTTTTCGCCTGCGCGCGTTGATTTTCGATCGATGCGTTCGGGCAAAATGAAAAAACATTCCAAGTTTTAGAATATTTTTTCAAAAAGGGGTTGACAAACCAAAATCGCTCGGCTATAATAAGAGCATCAAAGGGCAAAACGCCTGAAAAGGAGTACTTAACCATGAAAAAAATTCTTTCGCTTATTCTGACGGTTGTCCTGCTCTGCAGCTCCGTCGTCGCGCTCGCCTCTTGTAGTTCTAACGAGATCATTGTTCGCACCAATGCCTATTTCGCCCCCTTCGAATACTACGATGGAACCGAAATCGTTGGCGTTGACGTTGATATTATGAAGCTTGTTGGCCAAAAGATGGGCAAAAAGATCGTTTGGAAGGATGGCGACTTCGGCACCATCATCGACAACGTTGCCGAGGGCAAAATCGCCGACTGCGGCGCCGCCGGTATCACCATCACCCCCGCCCGTCAAGAAAAGGTTGCCTTCTCCAACCCCTACTACACCTCCATCCAGTACGTCGTTGTTCCCGAGGGTGTGACCGTAGAAACCAAAACGGTTGGCAACGTTGAGTACATCGTTTGGGAAGCCCTCGCAGGCTTGAAGATCGCCACGCAGATCGATACCACCGGTTGGATTTACACCGATGGCGAAATCAACGCTACCGCTGAGAATGACTACGGCTACGACGGCGTTCTCTACGATCAGGATTGCGAGCACGTTGAAATGCCCGACGCGCAGGCCGCTGTCGATGCACTTGGCGTTACCGCTGACGTATTCATCATCGACCAGCTCCCCGCTCAGTACCTCGTTACCAACTCCTCCAAGTCGCTTGAAGCCTTCCCGCTTTACTACTCCGGTGCTGACGGAGAAGCCGATGCCCCCGTTGAAGAGCAATACGCTATCTGCGTAACCAAGGGCAACGACGAGCTTCTTAACGCCATCAACGAGGTTCTTGCCGAGCTTGGCGAAGAAGAGATCCAGAACATGGTTATGGCGCACATGGGCCTTACCCAAGACTGATATAATTATATGATTTATCGGAAAAAGAACCGTGCCTAACCGCACAGTTCTTTTTCCCTTGTTATAGAGGAATTCACCATGAGCTTTTTTACAGAAATAGGAGAACTTCTCGGTTCTTCAAAATATATGGGCATGCTCTTCACCGGGCTTGGAACCACTTTCTTGGTTTCGGTTTTTGCGGCATTGCTCGGTTTGCTTCTCGGAACCATCGTGGCACTGATCGTGATCATGCCCAATTCCGGTTTTATGAAGATTCCCAAGGCCATATGTAAAGTATACGTTACTGTTATTCGCGGAACGCCGATGGCGCTACAGCTATTTATTATGATGTATGCAATCTTTGCCATTCGCGGCTTCCCGCAGGAAATCACGGCGATCCTTGCCTTTGGCATCAATTCGGGCGCCTACGTTTCCGAGAGCATCCGAGGCGGTATTCTTTCAGTCGATATCGGCCAAACCGAGGCAAGCCGCGCGCTCGGGTTGCCGAGCGGTATTACGCTTCGAAAAATCGTCATTCCGCAAGCCATCAAAAACGTGATCCCCGCCATTGGTAACGAGCTGATCGCACTGATCAAAGAAACCTCCATCGTCAGTATGAACGGTATGTTCGACCTCACACAGGCCGCCAAAGTCATCGGCGCAGGAAACAATATGGCAAGCTATATCGTCCCGATGTCGGTAGCGGCGTGCTTCTACCTTGCCATCGTATACGCCTTGACCTTTGCGATCAAGGCCATTGAAAAGCGGCTGCGCGCAAGCGATAGGAGGTAAGAAAACATGAAAAATGCAATTAAGACGAACGGCTCTCCCGAAACCATCTTCGCCATCCAACGTCTTTGCAAAAGCTTTGGTGACCACAAGGTTCTCAAGGGTATCGATCTTAACATCGCAAACGGTGAGCAGATCGCCATCATCGGTCCTTCGGGATGCGGAAAATCCACCTTCCTTCGTTGTCTCAACTGTATGGAAGATCCAACAAGCGGTTCCATCTTTTTTGACGGAGTGGATATTGCCGACGTCAGAGTCAACATTAACACCCACCGCGAGCACATCGGAATGGTGTTCCAGCAATTCAACCTCTTCAATAATAAGACGGTCCTGCAAAACATCACGTTAGCCCCGCTTTACGTCGGTTTTCGAAATCTCAAGCAGAAAAAACGCCAAAATCTTTTCATAAAGATCAAAAATCTTTTCCGCAAGGAAAAGCTTCCGCTGATTGAGATCACCGAAACCAAGGAAAGCATAAAAAAGGCCGCCGAGGAAACGGCGTATTCACTTTTGCGCCGCATCGGTCTTGAAGAAAAAGCAAACGTTTACCCCTCTACCCTCTCGGGTGGGCAGAAGCAGCGTATCGCCATTGTGCGGGCGCTCGCTATGAACCCGAAGGTCATGCTGTTTGACGAGCCGACGAGCGCCCTTGACCCCGAAATGGTCGGCGAGGTGCTTGATCTGATCCGTCAGCTTGCGGAGGAAGGCATGACGATGGTAATCGTCACGCACGAGATGGGCTTTGCCCGCGAGGTGGCCGATCGCATCCTGTTTATGGACGGCGGTGTGATTGCCGAGGAAGGCGCCCCCGAGGAGCTCTTTGAGAATCCGAAGAACCCCCGTACCGTGCAATTTTTAAAAGCCGTCCTATGAGCAAAACGGAAAAGGAGACTATCTTCTCTTTTTCCGTTTTTTCTTTTGAAAAAAGGCGAAAAAACACCTTGCATTTTTATAATATATATGTTATACTATTAAACAATAAAAACAAAAAAGGACAAGGAGTTATCTATGGCGACCTTTTATAACGAACCGTCTCACACCTTTAACGAATATCTTTTGGTTCCCGGGTATTCCTCTAAGGAATGTATCCCTCAGAACGTCAGCTTGCGCACCCCCCTCGTTCGCTATCGCCGCGGAGAGGAGCCTGCTTATTCTTTGAACATTCCGATGGTTTCGGCCATCATGCAATCGGTTTCGAACGATTCGCTTGCCATTGCGCTTGCGCGTGAGGGCGGCGTTTCCTTCATCTACGGCTCTCAGTCGGCCGAGGATGAGGCCGCAATGGTCGCCAAGGTAAAGGCCTACAAGGCCGGCTTCGTTTGCAGCGATTCGAACCTTTCCCCGGACGAGACGCTGGCTGACGTGCTTGCGCTGAAGGAAGCGACCGGGCATTCGACGGTTGCCATCACCGAAGGGGGCAAGCCCAACGGCAAGCTTCTCGGCATTGTGACCGGGCGCGATTACCGCGTTAGCCGCATGTCGCCCGATACGCCCATTCGCAGCTTTATGACCCCCCTTGAAAAGCTGATCACGGCGCCCGAAGGAACCACCCTGAAGGAAGCCAACGATACCATCTGGGATAACAAACTGAATTCGCTGCCCATTCTTAACGAAAAGGGCGAGCTGCTTTACTTCGTATTCCGTAAGGACTACGATACCCACAAGCAAAACCCGCTTGAATCGCTCGATAAGGACAAGCGTTACCTCGTCGGCGCCGGTATCAACACCCGCGATTTCGCGACCCGTGTTCCGCTTCTCGTTGAGGCGGGGGCCGACGTGCTTTGCATCGACTCGTCCGAAGGTTTTACCGAATGGCAGAAGATCACGATCGATTTCATCCGTGAAAAGTACGGTGACAGCGTAAAGGTCGGCGCCGGCAACGTCGTTGACGCCGAGGGCTTCCGTTACCTTGCCGATTGCGGTGCCGATTTCATCAAGGTCGGTATCGGCGGCGGTTCGATCTGCATCACGCGTGAAACCAAGGGTATCGGCCGCGGACAGGCTACCGCCCTTATTGAAGTCTGCAAGGCGCGTGACGAATACTACGAAGAGACCGGTATCTACGTTCCCGTATGCTCGGACGGCGGTATCGTACACGACCATCATATCACGCTGGCCCTGGCTATGGGCGCCGATTTCGTTATGCTTGGCCGCTATTTCGCCCGCTTTGAGGAAGCGCCCGGCGGAAAGGTCAACGTAAACGGCACGCTGATGAAGGAATACTGGGGCGAAGGGTCGAGCCGTGCCCGCAACTGGCAGCGCTACGATATGGGCGGCGCCTCGAAGCTTTCCTTCGAAGAGGGCGTTGATTCCTACGTACCCTATGCGGGTCTTCTGGCCGACAACGTACAGCAATCGCTCGCCAAGGTTCGCTCTACCATGTGTAACTGCGGTGCGCTTACGATTCCCGAGCTGCAGCAGAAAGCCAAGCTGACGCTGGTTTCCTCGGTCAGTATCGTCGAGGGCGGCGCGCACGACGTACAACTGAAAACGCACACCCAAAAGCTTTGATCTTTAAGGGGCTTTGAATGCCAAAAGGCACTCAAAGCCCCTTCCCTTTTCGCTTCTTGACTTTTTCCTTGGAAAGCGATACAATAGAATTAGAAAAATAACCGATTGGAGGGAGCATGAAAAAATACATTCTGGCGCTTGACGAGGGAACGACCAGCGCGCGCAGCATCCTTTTTGACCGCGCGGGGCGTATCGTCAGCATGGCGCAGCACGAATTTTCGCAGATCTATCCGAAGCCCGGCCTCGTTGAGCACGATCCGATGGAGATCTACGCCGCCCAATACGCGACCTTGACCGAATGTATCGTAAAAAGCGGGATAGACCCCTCCGAGATCGCGGCCATCGGCCTTACCAACCAGCGGGAGACCACGGTGGTATGGGATCGCCATACGGGGAAGCCGATCTATAACGCGATCGTTTGGCAATGCCGCCGCACCGCCCCCCTTTGCGAAGAATTGACCGCCGGGGGATATGCCGATCTGATCCATCAAAAAACCGGCCTCCGCCCCGACGCGTATTTCAGCGGTACCAAGATCAAGTGGATCCTTGATAACGTGGAAGGCGCGAAAAAAGCGGCCGAGCGGGGCGATCTTTGCTTCGGCACCATTGACAGCTGGCTTCTCTTTAAGCTGACGGGGGGCGCCGTCCACGCGACGGACAAGACCAACGCCTCGCGTACGATGCTTTATAACCTTGAGAGCGAGGACTGGGACAACGAGCTGCTTTCGCTGCTTTCGATCCCCCGCTCGATGCTGCCCATCATCAAAAGCAGCAGCGAGGTATACGCCGAGATCGAGCTTTTGGGAACGCGTATTCCGATCGCGGGGATCGCCGGTGACCAGCAGGCGGCGCTTTTCGGGCAATGCTGTTTTCTTGCGGGTGAAGCCAAGAACACCTACGGCACCGGTTGCTTTTTGCTGGCCAATACGGGAAACCGACGCGTATACAGCCAAAACGGGCTTTTGACGACGGTTGCCGCCACCGAGGCGGGAAAACCGACCGAATACGCCCTTGAAGGCAGCGTTTTCGTTGGGGGCGCGGTCATTCAATGGCTTCGCGACGAGATGCGCCTGATCAGCGATTCGCGCGATAGCGAATATTTTTCAAAAAAGGTAAACGACACGGCGGGGGTATACGTCGTGCCCGCCTTCTCGGGGCTTGGAACCCCCTATTGGGATATGAACGCGCGCGGCGCGATCGTGGGGCTTACCCGCGGGGCGGGCGCGAACCATATTATACGGGCCGCTTTGGAAGCGATCGCCTATCAGACCGAGGACGTGATTGCGGCTATGGCGGCCGATATGAAAGCCCCGCTTTCCTGCCTTCGGGTCGACGGGGGCGCCGCCGCCAACAACTTTTTGATGCAATTTCAATCCGATATATCCGATATTACGGTCAGTCGCCCCTTGACGAGAGAGGCAACGGCCAAGGGGGCGGCTTACCTTGCGGGGCTTGCCGTCGGCTTTTACGAAAGCCGCGAAGCCATTCGCGAGAGCGAAGGAGAAACCTTTCTCTTCGCCCCCACGATGGAAAAAGAAAAACGGGAAGCGCTTCTTGCGGGCTGGCACCGCGCGGTAGCCGCTTGCCGAAGCTTTTAAGGAGGATTGTATGGCGTATATTGAAAAGAAAGTATTATCAAGCGACGGCTATCACCGCCTTGCGGGGCGTGTGTTTCTGCCGAAGGGCGAAATCCGCGGTATTTTCCAGGTCGCCCACGGTATGACCGAGCATCTTGGGCGGTACGAGCGCTTTATGGAAAGGCTTGCCGAGGAAGGATATCTTGCTTGCGGATACGACCATATCGGGCACGGCAACACCGCCACCTCGGAGGAGGAGCTTGGGTATTTTGCCAAGAAGAACGGCTGGCGCCTGCTTTGCCGTGATATCGCGACCTTTGCCGAAGCGATACGGAATGAATACGGAAAGGATCTTCCGTATATTCTTATGGGACATAGCATGGGCTCGTTTATCGCGCGGCTGGCCGCGTGCTATGATTGCCGCCCCGATGCCTTAATCGTAATGGGCACAGCCGGACCCAATCCCGCCTCGGGTATGGGCATCGCGCTTTCGAGCGCGCTTTGCGCCTTGAGCGGCGAAAGAAAACGGGCTGGCTTCTTACGCTCGCTTGCCTTTGGCAGCTACAACAAGCGCTTCGCCGAGGAAAACGACAGCAAATCCTGGCTGACGAAGGACGAAGAGATCCGCCGTATTTATAAAGAGGATGCCTTTTGCAACTTCTATTTCACGAACAGCGGTATGCGCGATTTGATGACGCTTCTTCATAAATCCAACAGTACCGACTGGTTTACGAAGATCGACCGATCCATGCCGATCCTTTTGGTTTCGGGGGAAGACGATCCCGTCGGCGGCTTTGGAAAGGGCGTTAAAGCCGTTTATAACAAGCTAAAATCGGTAGGCGCCAACGCAACGCTGAAGCTGTACGAAAATTGCCGTCACGAGATTCTGAACGATACCTGTCGTGAAGAGGTTATCGTAGATATTCTCAATTTTGTAGACAATTTGTAAAGAAAACAATACAAAAAAAGACCCGTCTTCTCTTTAAGAGAGAGTGGGTCTTTTTCTTTATCCGCCTTACTTTTCTTCGTACAGGCGGGCATTGGCGAGGGCATCGTTGATGCTTTTCGCGCTTGCGTCCTTGCAGTGACGGTCGGCCGCTTGCCGCCCCTTTTGCTCATGCGTTAAGCACCCGGCGCCGCCTATGCAACCGCCTTGGCAGGCCATCCCCTCGACGAAATTATAGGGGAGCACGCCCTTTTCCGCTCGCAGAAGCGCCGCGCGACATTCCTCGATCCCGTTGCAGGAGATCGCTTTTACGGCAAAGTCGCTTCCGCTCTCTTTAAGAGCTTGGCGCACAGCCTCGGTAAGACCGCCGACGACCGCCAAGCCGCGGCCGAAGGGGGAGGCTTGATCGATCGGGGTTTCGGGAAGCGTTTCGATCTCGATATCACGGCTACCGAAAAGGGCCTGCAGCTCTTCAAAGGTGATAACGCTGTCAAGAAGGCTTTCGTATTCCTTGCGCTGGAATTCGGTCTTTTTGGCGGTGCAAGGACCGATAAAGACGACCTTCGCCGCGGGATCCTTTTCCTTAATGAGCTTTGCCAGCGTGCCGGCGGGGGAAAGGTTATGGGAAATATGCTTGGTAAGCGCGGGGAAATTCTTTTCAACGTAACTGACGAAAGCAGGACAGCAGGAGGAGAGGAGAAATCCCTTTTCCGAAAGCTCACGGGCCTCGCTTTTGGCTACGATGTCGGCGCCGAGGGCCACCTCCTCGATCGAGGTAAAGCCAAGGCGGCGAAGCCCCGTTACGACCTGGCTTAATTCGGCGGGAGAAAACTGCCCCGCGATCGAAGGGGCGATCAGGGCGTGAAGCTCGTAGTTCTTCCCCGCTTCGCTTTGCTTAATCAGGTCAACGACGTCTAAGATATAAGAACGGTCGGTAATGGCGCCGAAGGGGCAGGTATACGAGCAAGCGCCGCAAGCGGTGCATTTTTCGTAATCGATGCAGGCCTCCTTTTCCTTACCCATACGGATCGCCCCGACCTTACAGCTGACCTCACACGGCCGCTTATGGTTGACGATGGCGTTATAGGGGCAAGCGGTTGCGCAAAGGCCGCACTCGACGCATTTGCTTTTGTCGATATACGCCTTTTGGTCACGCCCGAAGGAGATCGCTCCGCGGCGGCAGGCCTGCTCACAGCGGTGGGCAAGGCACCCTCGGCAAACCGAGGTCACCTCGTATCCGCCCGCGGGACAGTCATCACACGCGATATCAATGACCTGAACCACCTTGCGGTTATAGCGGTTCCCGCCAACGGCCAAGCGCACGCGCTGACCGAGGATCTCCCGTTCCTTATATATGCAGCAGCGCATCGTGGGGGTCTTCCCCGGGTTGATCGAGCGCGGGATCTCGGTTACGTTTTCAAGAAGGGAATCCTCAAACGAAAGCCTTGCGACCTCTTTTAGGACCTGATATTTTAGGTACTGAACCTTGGTTTCAAACTTATTCATCGGCTCTTTCCACCTCGTCTACCAGCTTCATAAGCTTTTCTTTCTTTACCCCGTCGGCGCGGATCAGCTGAGCCGCGGCAACGATCGGGAGCCAACGGCGAAGGTACGACATTTTGGTATTCGTGCTTTCGCTGTAAGCCGAAAGATACTTTTCGGCTAAGATCTCGTTATCGTTCAGATAAAAATAAAGATAACTCTTTGCCGCATCGGCCGAGGCGTTGCCTTGGCTTGCGTGCGACCAGTCGATGATCGCGTATTCGCCCCTCTCGTTCACGATCACGTTAGAGGGGTTAAAGTCACCGTGGCAAAGGTGGGAATGGTTCGGCATCGTATCCAGCCGCATCGAAAGATCGTAGCGGGCGGAGGCCGGCAAGGATGAGCGCATGATCTTGGAGACAAGCTTATCCTTGAACTTAGTTAAAAGCATCTGGCGATGCCGATGAATATAGCGTTGGATCTCGATAAAGAAAGCAAGATATTCGTCCTCGCGCTCCGGGCTCTTCTGCATCAAGGCCTCAAGCGTTTCCCCCTCGATGTAATCCATCACGATCGCCCGTTTTCCCTCGATAAGGGTAACCTCACGGATCTTCGGGATCGTGATACCCGTCTCCTGTACGCGGGCTTGGTTCAGGGCCTCGTTCAGAATATCCGACTGGGAATAGCTTTCGTCAAAAAGCTTGACGATGGTATCCCCTTGACGGTAGATCTTTTTATCCTTCCGCTCAGCCAGAAGATCCTTGTTGTTGATCATAAAATCTCCTTTTTCTTATGAAGAGACCGCGCAAAGAATATGGCGGTTACGTAGTATGGGATCAAAAATCTTCGCGTTTACCGCGTAGGCGTGCGCCGTAAGATCGGGGCTTTCACTCTCTGAAAGGCCTTCTTCCTTCAATTCCTTTATCAGCATCGCAACGCTGTCGCTAACGATGCCCGCCTTTTCACGGGCCGTTTTTTCATCGTTGGGCGTGGAAAGAAGGAAATCGAAAACGTCGGCAAGCGAAGAAAGCCTGGGAAGCGCGCGAAGCGCCCTCATCTGCCATTTATAATAGGGTCTGTATCGCCGATTGAGAAGAAAGACCGCAGCCGTCATATGCTCAACGAAATGGAAGAGCGCGATCTGCGCCGCCCCCTCTTCCCCATGGGCGAGGCAACGCGTATAGTTATAAGGCCCCGCTTGATCGGCAAGCAAAAGATGGCCCGCCAAGCGCTTATAGCGCGCATCGCTTGGCATTTCGGAAAGGCTTGCGCGAAGGGCGGTAAAGACACGGGAATCGTCCCGAAACAGCTTGCCGTTGGTCACCTCACAAAGATAATGCTCGGGGATCGAAAGCCATGCCTCGGTATTCAGTTCTCCGTCGCGATCCCCCAGCTTTTCAGTAAGAAAATCCGAAAGGCGCAAAACGCCGTGACGGTTCCCCCCGACCGGAGAGAGTAAGGAACGCTTGATGCCCCGATATTCGCGCGGCAAACGCGCGTAGGCGCGCTCTAACAAAAAGGCGGTGCGGCGGTCGATCACGTCCTCTTCGGGTAAAAAGATACAAAAGCCCGCCTCAAAATCGTGGTCCTTTGAGATCTCGTCGTCGTAGCCGTAACATTCCGATCCACTCCCGACAAGACCGAAGGCAAGATAGGGCATTTGCTCTTTGAATTCCATTTCAAAAAGCGGCTCTCCATACTCGCGATAAAAGGCCTCGCAAAGCTCAAGCCCCCGCATAGATTGACCTTGCCCTTTCAAGCAGCTCGTCGGCGTAGGCAAAATGGCCGTAATACCGAAAGCTTTCGGCGCATTTTTCGCAAACGAAGGCGTAATAACCGTCCCGCATAAGATGCGGGCTTTCCAGCAGCGCTTGCGCTATATTAACGTATTCCTCGATAAGCGGCGCGGCTTCTTCAAGCGGAAGCGCTTCTCTTTCAAGATCCGATAGATTAAGGTAGGTGATCGCCCTCTCAAGCTCTCCGCCCTTAATCTTTTCCATCACCGAAAGCGCGCGGCGGTAATATTCCTCGGCCTCAGCGTATCGGGAAAGATCGGTAAGGCAGAGGGCGAAATTGTTGTAAAGACCGCCAAAGCGCCCGTCCCCCTCGGGAAGATACAGCGAATAAAGCTCTTCGGCGCGGCGATAAAGCGGAAGCGCCTCCTCGGCTTTTCCGAAGGCCTTATAGACCGTGGCGGCGTTAAGAAGCGTAGTGCCGGCGCTGCTATCCTCGCGCCCCTCGGCGGCAAGTAAGGAAAGCGCCTTTTCGGCGTAGGCGATCGCTTCTTTTTCCTTCCCCTCTTTCCGATAAAGCCCCATCAGCTCGTTACAAACCGTGATAAGGCCTCGGATATCCTTAGCAAGCGTCGCCTCCCCCTCCCAATAAAGAAGATGGCGAAGGGCGCCGCTATAATCGTTAGACGCAAAATAGGAGTCAAGCTTATAAAGGACACGATCGATCGGAATACGGGGCCCTGCCTCTTGGTCGAAAAGACATAAGGGACACGCGGGCTCGATATAATCTTCTTTTTTCAGCTCGTTTTCTATCATAGCTTTCTCCTTTCTTTTTCTATCTGCCAAAAAAAGCAGTCCCCGAAAAGGGACTGCTTTTCGGTTTAACCGCCGATCTGACAAATAAGATCGGTTTCCCGTTCTACGGCGGCACGAAGACGCAGCATATGCTCGTCTGACGGCGGGGCGATCCCCCCCATCAGATATTCACGCCCCAAGCGGACGTATTTGTCCATCCCCAGGCGGTGATACGGCAAAAGGTGAATACGGCTGACCCCGGGAAGCGAGGCGGCAAAGCGCGCGATCGCCGCGATATCCCTCTCACTTGAATTAAAGGTGGGGATAACGGGTACGCGGACCGTAAGATCGGTAAGCCCGCTTTTGGCGATCCTTTTCGCATTCTCAAGGATCAATTCATTCCCTTTTCCCGTAAATTCCTTGTGTTTATCGGAATTTACGTGCTTAATGTCAAGCAAATAATGATCAAGATACGGAAGCAACCCCTCGATCGCCTCATAGGGCGCGCAAGCCGTGCTTTCCATCGCGGTGCTTATTCCGTATTCCTTCGCCCCCATAAGAAGGGCGGTGGCAAATTCCGCTTGGCAGAGCGACTCACCCCCCGAAAGGGTAAGCCCGCCGCCGCTACGGCGGTAATAATCACGGTCCTTCATCACGCGGGAAAGGACCTCGCCAACCGTGACGTCCTCTCCATAGGTCTTCTTCTTTCCGTCAATGCTTACCGTTTGGATCGCGTATTCCTGCGATTCGGGGTTACAGCACCAGCGGCAACGCAGAACGCATCCCTTTAAGAAGACGATGGTGCGAATACCGGGCCCGTCGTGGATCGAATAGCGCTGGATATCAAATATCCGCCCGCGCTTTTCATAGAATCCTTGTTCCATCAGCCGTTCCCCTTCTGCTCGGTACGGTTGATGATATCATCCTGCAACGAGCGGGAAAGCGTGGTAAAGAGGGCGCTGTAGCCCGCCACGCGAACGACCAGCGTTTTATAGTTTTCGGGGTTCTTCTGCGCGTCGATCAGGGTTTCACGCGAGACGACGTTGAACTGTACGTGCATCCCCTTGCGATCGAAATAGGTGCGGATAAGCGAAACGAAGTTTTCAAGCCCGCGCGCGCCCGCCAAGGCCGAGGGGTGGAACTTCATGTTATAAAGCGTACCGTTGGAGGCGATGCCGTGGTCAAGCTTCGCGACCGAGTTGGCCGCCGCGGTAGGCCCGTTGGAATCGCGCCCGGAAACCGGGGAAACCCCGTCAGCCACCGGGGTGTAGGCCAAGCGCCCGTCGGGCGTGGCGCCGGTCTGCTGACCGAGCGGAACGTTCGCCGAGACCGGGTAAAGCCCTGCCTGATAGCGACCGCCGCGGGGGTTGGTATATTGCTCTAAGGGGCGGGTGTAGGTATAGGCTACGTCGCGCGCCAGCTCGTCAATACCGTCGTCGTCGTTGCCGAACTTCGGCAGCTCGTCGATCATATCAAGCAGCTTTTGGTAGCGATCGGCCTTGTTCTTATCCGAAATACCCTCCATACCCAGCTTAACGAAGGCGGCGATATCGGCCTCGGTGACTTTTTTGCCGGTCTTTTGCAGATCCTCGGCCTTTTGCAGAGCCACCGTATAGATCATATCGGGGGAAAGCGGCTTACCGAAGTTATCCTTCAAAGCCTCGGCGTATTCGGTGAGCGTAAGGCGCTTATCCTCGTACACCAGCTTACGGATGGCGTAAAGCCCATCGGCAATATTGGCGATGCCAAAGCCCTGGGGTCCTGTGAAGTTATAGATCGCGCCACCCTCTTGCACGGTCTTACCGCGGCCGATGCAATCCTCGATCATCATCGAAAGGAAAGGAAGCGGACAACGCTCTTTATGCGCGTAGTCGATCGCGTTACAGGCGTTGACCATCAAGCCGATAAGATAGGCCTCTTGCTTCTTGTAGGCGTCGTAGAGCTTATCGAAGCTATCAAAATCACGCAGCTCGCCGGTCTTGATACCGACCTGCACGCCACGGTCAACACCGTTGGAAAACACCAGCTCTAACGGGCGGCACATATTGAAGAAGGCTGCGTCGTGCCAGCCGTCGGTCTTACCCGATTTCTGCGGCTCAACGCACCCGATGATGTTATACTGTCTTGCATCGTCAACCGTAACGCCGCGCGACATAAGGGCGGGAATGATGACCTCGTCGTTATAATAGGCGGGAAGACCGATACCGGTTCTCGTAAGCTCAGCCGCCTTCAGAAGAAATTCCTGGGGAGAGCCGTTCCACACACGAACCGAAAGCGAGGGCTGGGGAAGCATGACGTGCATCGAAGCCTCAAGGCACATAAAGGAGAGGATATTCGTTGCGTCTCTTCCCTCTTTATCCTGACCGCCTGCGATCAGGTTCTGGAAAACACCGTATCCCGCAAAGCCGACGGCAGAGCCGTAGTCGCGGCACTTGTTAAGGTCGTTCAGCTTCAGCCAGATGCAGTCGACAAGCTCTTGCGCCGCCTCGGGCGTGATCTTGCCGGTCTCGGCGTCCATCTTGTAATAGGGGTACATATATTGGTCGAAGCGGCCGGGGCTGATCGAGTGGCCGTTCGATTCGATCTGAATGATCAGCTGGACGAACCAGAAGGCCTGGCACGCCTCGTAGAAGTTGCGCGCGCCGTACGCGGGCACGCGGCGGCAGGTGGCGGCGATCTTCGTAAGCTCGGCCTTTCTCTTCGTGTCGGCGCATTCCTTCGCCATCTTATCGGCAAGGTCGGCGTAGCGGTTGGCAAAGGTAATGACCGCATCGCACGAAATGAGCATCGCGCGAAGCAGCTGGGTCTTGGTGCAATAATCCGCGTCGGTAACCTTGCAAGAGGCAAGCTCACGCTCGATCTTCTCTTTCATCGCCGTATAGCCGTTGTCGATGATCCAATCGTAGTGAACGGTTACGTGGCCGATGCCGTTGTAAAGATAGTTGCCGGGGGTGAAGATATTATGCGCCATCGCGGACTTGGCTTCGTCGGACATATAAGAAAGTGCAAGCTCGGAGGTGGTTCTGCCGCGGAAGTAGCGGTTTGTCTCACGAATGATATCCTTGGTCGCCTCGTCGATCGTAAAGGGGTCGGCCGAGCGGGTGGCGAGGGTATCGAACTCGCCTTCGATCCAATGAACCGAAAACTCGGGAAAATACTGAGAGCCGCGATGCGCCGTGGTGGCGGTGCCTACGATCAATTCATCGTCGAAGATGCGGATCGGCAGGTTTTCCATAATATGCGAAAAGGCCAAAGCGCGCCGCATGACCATCGGCAGACTTTCGCTCTGACGGTAGGATTCGAGGAGAAGCGCGGCGCGCGTTGCCTCAATGCGCGGCATTTCCCCAAACATATCGTTTTTGATCTTCGCAATACGCTCGGTCATCTTCACCGAGTACTTTCCAAAGCTTTGCATACGAAACCCTCTTTTTCGAGAATTATATTTTTACAGTTTGATTATAGCATCTCCCCCCTCAAAAATCAAGAGGCGAATCGCCGTTTTTTGCAAAAAACGAAAATTATTTTTATTTTGTTAACAAAGAAGTCTTCTGAAAAAGAAAAAGCAAAGACAATTAGAAACTGCTTTGCTTTTTAGGGGGACTATTCAAGAATCGGTTTTCACCGAGGGGGTATCATTTTGAAAATATTTTTCAAAAGGAAGAGCGGGATAAAAATCAAAATGACGGTCGCAGAAGCGAAGCGTGGCGCCGATCAAAAGACCGTTTACAAGCACGGTTATCAGTGTACCCCAGCCGATCCCGCGGAACTGACCGAAGCCGAAAACGGCAAAGGAGAGAACGAGGGAAAGAAGCGCGCTGGCAATATCGTACCCGATCTTAAAGCGCTCGGTCTTGATGCGAAAAGCGACCGAAAGCTCTTTAACGAAGAGCTCGTACACCTCGGGGGAAATGTAGACGCGATAGAACATCGCGACCGAGGGGGCGGTGATAAGAAGCCCCAAGACAAACCACAAAATTCGCAACAAAATCGTTTCATTCGGCAAAAACGCAAACAAAACGATACATCCGTCAAGAATTAATCCATAAAGAAACGCCGTGACGAAGGAGAACAAAAAGCTTAACCGAAAGCGCCGAAGGATCAAGGACATCACAACAAGCAACGTCCCCTGAAAAAGATATTCGGCCGTACCGAAGCTGATGCCCAGCCATTCGGAGAAAATGTAAGCGGGGGCGACGACCATCGAAAAGCCGAAGCCCGCTTTATCGGTAAGCGTTACCCCGATCGCCATGGTGACAAGGGCTATAAGATACAGCGCCTCTTGGGGAAAGCGAAGCTTTTTCATCCGAGCTTCTCCAGCGTTTCGCGGACGTAGGCACCGAAGGCCTCGCAGGTGGCACCGTCCGGACGGCCGGTAATGCAGAGCTTCCTTTCTTCAAGCGTGCAGATATCCAGCGCGCGGGAGAGGCGGTCAGCACGATCGGTATAGCCGATATGCGAAAGCAGCATGCAAACGGCGCGAAGCATCGAGCAGGGGTCGGCGTACGCGCCGCGCCCTTCGTTGATCATACGGGGCGCAGAGCCGTGAATGGCCTCAAACATCGCGTAATGCTTACCGATATTGGCGCAGCCCGCGGTACCGACACCGCCCTGCATTTCGGCTGCCTCGTCCGAAATGATATCGCCGTAAAGGTTGGGAAGCAGCAGCACGCCGAAATCGCGGCGGCGCTTTTTATCGACCAGCTTCGCGGTCATGATATCGGCGTACCACTCATCGGTCAGAATGTTGGGATATTCGGCGGCTACCTTGCGGCAATCCTCGATAAAGTTCCCGTCGGTCGTCTTAATGACGTTGGCCTTGGTAACGATCGAAACGCGCTTATAGCCGTATTTGTCGGCGTAATCGTAGGCGATGCGGGCAAAGCGGTCAGAGCCCTGCGTGGGGGTCACGATGAAGTTGATCGCAAGGTCGTCGGTAACGATGATGCCCTTGTTGCCGACGGC
>JAZRFI010000118.1:0-13112 GCA_045661285.1 Eubacteriales bacterium
AAAAAGGGGCATTGGCGGAAATACGAGGCAAACGAGGCCGCCTGCCGGGAAAACAGCTTCTCGCTCTGCTGCATCACGGTGGCGCGTTCAAAAAGCAGGCGTTGCATCGCGCCGCCCTTTGCGTCCTCATCGGCGTAAGCAAGACCGAAAAGCGCCGTCGTCCCGCGCGAAACGCGCCCGCAAAGGATCCCGATACGCCCCCGCACCTCGGCCCGCATGGGGATGCTGGAAAAGAAGGCAAGCCGCTCAATCCTTTCCCCATCGGCATAGGTAATATACAAGGTGTTTTCCTTCGCTTCGATCGTGAAGCGCTTATCCTCGGGCAGCTCGTAGCAGTAGGAATATTCCTCGCGGATCTCCGAGGTGAATTTTTTGCTGATCAAGAGAAGCGGGCGGGTATACATCACGCACGCCTCGGTGTTTATCGAAAGATTGCTTCCGTAACGGCAGGTGGAAAGCAGGATCCCCTCGGCATAGTCAAGCACCGCCGAGCCCCCCTCGGAAAGAGAGCTGGCGCGATAGGGAAAGCGGGGATAGATGCGCCCGTAGCAGATCGGCTTTCCCTCGGGCGACAGATGCCCAAGTCGATAGATCCCCCCGTCGGGCAGGATCCCGGGCAGCCCTTCGCTGACCACGGCCCCCTCTCGGTCCATGCGGAAAAGAAGCTCTCCGTTTCCCAAAAGAGAGAGCCGGTTATTATCGGTTTCCTTCCGCAAGAGGTGATTCATCGCAAGCATCCTTTCCTACACAATTATTCATATACAGTATACACCAATCTTCCTTCTTTTGCAAGCACCGTTTTATTCTTTTTTCCGCTTTTTTATGCACGCCTTCGCCTTCGATCTTCTTCGACAAAAAAGAGAGAGCCAAGCGTTTTTTTGCCAAGCTCTCTCTGTTTTCGGTAGCAAAGGATCAGACGGTCAATTCCTCTTCAAGCAAGGAAATATCCTTTTTTGCAAGATGCAAGGACTTCACTTCGTTGGTCGCGGCGTTGGTATAAAAATGAAGCACGGCCGAAGAGATACCCGCTTTTTCTTGCAAGGGGGTCGCCCGCTTTTCCAGCGCCACAAAGGAACGCTTATGAAGAACGGCTATGCTTTTTTGGAAGCCGCCGCCGTATACCGTAATACGCCCGTCCTTCACCGCAAGACCGCCGTTTTTATAGCAAAGAATGCGGGAAACGGCCAAAAAGACCGCCAAAAAGCCGTACACGAGAAGGAACAGAAGAAAGACGAGAAGCGTTGCCTTCGACGGGGCGCCGAGGATGGCCATCAAGCCCACCGTCAGCCCCATGGGAAGCAGCGCAAAGATCGCCAAAAACAGCTGCGGCCAGCAAAGGAAGGGGGCAAGCCTTGGGGGTCTTACGCTTGGCTCGTCGGGTACAAAATCGGGCAAAAGGCGCGAAAGGATCGCCCCTACCTCTCCCTTTTCGCAAAGCGGCACCAAAAGGCCGATGCCGGCGGCCTCCTCGCCGCTCTCGCCACTGCCCTCAAACCCGTAGCCGACAACCTCCAAGCGGATCGCGCAAAGGCCGAAAAGCCGCTCGATCAGCCCCGCTTGGATCCGTACGCCCTTGATGCGGTCAAGGCGGAAGGTATTCACGCTTTTTACGAAAAGGCCGTAGGATATTTCGATCTCCTCGCCCGTCTTACGAACGCGAAAGCCGTAATACCCGACAAAGGATTGCAAAAGCGACGTAAGAAAGGTAAGAAGCGCGATCGCAAGCAAGACGATCACCGCCACCACAGCCACGGTGGCAAGCGCCGTTGAAGGCGCCCCCGCCTTCGAAAGGACCGCCACGAAAAGGGCAACGGCAACGATCGCCAAAAGCGCAAAGATCAAGGTGTAAAAGGCGGCCGAAGCAAGATTTATAAGGGCGTAAAGCAGCTTTTTCGTTTTGGAAAAGGCATAAAGCCCCTCCCCTTCCTGAAAAAGAACTTCTTCCGCCGCCGCTTTTCTTTGCTCCTCGGCAGAGGGGATGCTCTCCCCCTTTTGGCGCGCCTTTATCGTTAGCATCAAGGCGTCAACGATCGCGCTTTTTTCAACCACCGTGATCTCGGCGGCGGCCGCTTGCGTGGTCGCGCCGCTATCCACCGTCAGAACCGCGATGCCGAAAAGGCGATGAAAAAGGTTCTGCTTCTTATTGATCGCGTTGGCGCGCCGATATTCCAGATGCGAGCGCTTATTAAAAAACGCCCCGCGCCGACAAAGGATCTCGTTTTCGCCGAGCGTATAGCCCGAGCGGTAGAGGTATAGGGCGCGATAGCCGCAAAGAAGCAGGTAGAAAAGCAACGCGATCAAGCAAAAGGGCAAAATCGCCTCGCTTCTTATCCCCATGGGGTCGCCCGCCTCGTTCGTAAGAAAAAGCTCGTCAAAGAAAGCGAACGCGCCAAAGACCGCCCAGAAAAGATCGGTCAAAAGATGATAGAAGAGATACCCCTTATCAAAGCGCTTCATCACGGTTCTCCTCAAAGCGAACGGCGGCTAAGCTCTCCAGCTCGTTTATCATACGGTCGACCGCCTCTTTTTCAAGGGTTGCCAACGAAAAGGCAGAGCCCGCCGTCGAAAGGCTGACGCCCGCAAGCCCGAACAGCATCATCAGCGGCCCCTCGGTCTTATGCAGATCCTGGATCTGGTAAAGCGGGATCACGATCTTTTTCCGAAAGATCACGCCGCGGCAAACGGTGATGCGCTTTTCGTCATAGCCGTACGTATAGCGCGCAAAGCGCAAAGCGGGAAGCCCCAGCATAAAGAAAAGCGAGATAAGAAGCGCCGCCCCACCAAAGAGGGCAACCGCTAAACGAGCCGCGCCTTCGCAAAGAAAAACCGCGGTAAGAAAGGCGGCAAGCGTGGGGATCGCCCCCAAAGCGCCGCGCACAAGCCACAGATACAAAACCTTTTTCGGTAATACGTTGTGTTTCATCGTAAATCTCCTTTTTCGCAAGAACAGCGAAAGCCCCCTAACAAGAGGGGGCTTTCTTTTTGTATGGTTTTCTTTACAGAAGCCCCTCGACAGCCGCCAGTGCTTCCTCGATCTTGGAAAGATCACGGCCGCCGCTCATCGCGCTGTCGGGTCGCCCGCCGCCCTTACCGCCGCAGATCGCGCTGACAGAAGAAAGGATCTTTCCGGCGTGGGCGCCCGCCTTCACGGCATCCTTACCGCAGCAGGCAACGAAATTAAGCTTATCGCCACAGACCGCGGCGAAGACCGCTACCATATCGGCGTATTTTTCCTTGATGCCGTCGCAAAGGCTGCGGGCGGCGTCGGCGCTCATATCAAGCTTCGCCGTCAGAAGCCGTACCGAGCCGACCGTCTTGGCATCCGAAAGAAGCGAGGAAAGCTTCGCCTCGGAAAGCTTCGCCTCGGCGCTCTCTAAGCGGCGACGGGTCTCCTTAAGCTCGGCGCTGATCGCCTCGGCGCGGTGAAGAAGATCCGAAACGTTATTGGCCTTTAATTCCTTGGCGACCGCCAGAACCGTCTCTTCCTTCTTATCAAGATGGGCAAGGACGTTGGCGCCCGTCAGGGCGGTGATACGGCGCACGCCCGCCGCGACCGAGCTTTCGGACACGATGCGGAAAAGGCCGATCGCGCCGCTGTTATGCACGTGCGTACCGCCGCAAAGCTCAACCGAGTGGCTGCCGATCTTAACCACGCGAACACGGTCACCGTACTTCTCGTTAAAGAGGGCCATAGCGCCCATCCTCTTGGCGCTTTCGGGGTCGGTCTCCACGGTTTCGGCCTCCTCGGCCGCCAGAATATATTCATTGACAAGGGCCTCGACCGCGGCGATCTCTTCCTTGGTCAATGCCGAGAAATGCGTAAAGTCGAAGCGCATCTCCTTTTCATCGACGTACGAGCCCGCCTGCTCAACGTGCGTGCCAAGCACGGCTCGAAGGGCGGCTTGCAATAAGTGCGCCGAGGAGTGGTTGCGGCGAATGGCCGCGCGGCGCGCCTTGTCGATCGCAAGCGTCACCGTGTTTCCAACCTCGATAAGACCCGCGATCTCGCTTACCTCGTGCAGGTATACGCCGTCGGTCTTTTTGGTATCCGAAACGCTAAAGGAAAGCTCGCCCTTCGTGATAAGGCCGGTGTCTCCCACCTGGCCGCCGCCCTCGCCGTAAAAGACGGTGCGGTCAAAGATCAGCGTAGCCTCTCCCTCGGAAACCGCCGAAACACTCTCCCCGTCCACCAAAATGGCGAGAAGCTTTGCTTCACATTCGTTTTCGGTATAGCCGAGGAATTCGGTTTTCGGAAGACCCGAAAGGGCGGTTTTTGACGATTCGCTCCACCCACCTGCGGTGTTACGGGCGGCGCGGGCGCGCGCTCTTTGCTCGTTCATCAGCGCGCGGAAGGACTCCTCGTCGGTGGTAAAGCCGCGCTCTTCGGCGATCTCACGCGTTAAGTCAAACGGGAAGCCGTAGGTATCGTACAGCTTAAAGCAATCCGCGCCCGAAAGCGATTTGCTTTCGGCCTTTTCCATCATTTCGGAAAGCATACGAAGGCCGCTGTCAAGCGTTGCGTGGAAGCGCTCCTCTTCCTTTTCAACGACCGCAAGGATATAATCGTGCTTGGTCGAAAGCTCGGGATAGGCGTCACAGCTTTCGCCAATGGCAACCTCGCACATCTGGCAAAGGAACATACGGTCAATGCCAAGCAGCTTGCCGTGGCGGGCGGCGCGGCGGAGGATACGGCGCAAAACGTAGCCTCTTCCCTCGTTCGAGGGGATAACGCCGTCTGCGATCATAAAGGTGGCGCTTCGTACGTGGTCGGTGACGACGCGGATCGAAATATCGTCCTCTTTATCGGCGCCATAGGTCTTGCCCGCAACGGCGCAGACCGAATCAAGGATCTTTCTGACCGAGTCTACCTCAAAGAGGTTATCGACCCCCTGCAAAACGCAAGCCAGACGCTCAAGCCCCATACCGGTGTCGATATTCTTTTGGGCAAGCTCGGTATAGTTGCCCTTGCCGTCGTTATTGAACTGGGAGAATACGTTGTTCCAGATCTCCATATAGCGGTCGCAATCGCAGCCGGGGCGGCAATCGGGCGAGCCGCAGCCGTATTTTTCACCGCGGTCGAAATAGATCTCGGAGCAGGGGCCGCAGGGGCCTTCGCCATGCTCCCAGAAGTGGTCGGGCTTGCCGAGCCTTACCACCTTTTTGGGGTCAACGCCGATCTTCTCGGTCCAGATCTTGTAGGCCTCCTCGTCGTTTTCGTAGATCGAGGGCCACAAAAGCTCACCGGGAATGGCAAGGCACTCGGTTAAAAATTCCCACGCGAAGGGGATGGCCTCTTCCTTAAAATAATCGCCGAAGGAGAAGTTGCCGAGCATCTCAAAGAAGGTGCCGTGGCGCGCGGTGTGCCCGACGCGATCAAGGTCGGGCGTGCGGATGCACTTCTGGCAGGTGGCAACGCGGGTCGAGGGGGGCGTGACCTCCCCCGTAAAATACTTCTTCATCGGTGCCATGCCCGAGTTGATAAGAAGCAGGGATTTATCGCCCTGGGGCACCAACGAAAAACTTTTTAAGCGCAAATGTCCCTTGCTTTCAAAGAACGAAAGAAAGGCCTCGCGCAGATCGTTAAGGGACGTCCATTTCATCTTTTTTCCTCCAAAGCCCCAAAGGGCTTATATACTTTTTTATTCTAAATGATTATATAATAAGCGTGCGCGTTTGTCAAGGGCGGGTGGCGAATTTCGGTCTTTTCTTCTCCCCCAAAAACAGAAAATTTTTTAAAAAAACTTCTTGACAGACGGAAAAAGAGTGCTATAATGGATGTAAAATATAGCAGGAGAACACCCCTATGCGTAACGCTTCCTTCTTTTATTTTGCATATTATTTCACGGCCTGTATTCGTTGATATCGGTTGTTTTTTTGCTATTCAAAAATCGTATTTTTGGATGACCGATCTCAACGATCGGTCGTCTTTTGTTTTATAGGAGAAGTATTATGATCATCGCAATCAAAAAAGGCAGCGACCAAAAGCAACTGGACAATCTTTTGCGCTGGATCGGCATGCAGGGTCTGCGCGTCGATATCAGTAAGGGCGAAAACACGACCATTTTGGGTCTTGTCGGCGACACCTCAAAGATCGATATCGAGCTTGTTCATTCGATGGAGATCGTCGAGACCGTCAAGCGGATCGGTGAGCCCTATAAGTGCGCCAACCGCAAGTTCCACCCCGAGGATACGATCGTTGAGGTCGGGGGGCATAAATTCGGGGGCAACCATTTTTCGATCATCGCGGGCCCCTGCTCGATCGAAAGCGAAAAGCAGATCGTCTCGATCGCCGAGGCCGTGAAGGCGGCGGGGGCGAACCTGCTTCGCGGCGGCGCCTTTAAGCCGCGTACCTCGCCCTACGCCTTCCAAGGCATGCGCGAGGAGGGTCTTTCTCTTTTGCTGAAAGCCAAAAAAGAGACCGGTATGCCGATCGTAACCGAAATTATGAGCGCTTCGCATATCGACCTTTTCGAGGAGGTCGACGTCATTCAGATCGGCGCGCGCAACATGCAGAACTTTGAGCTTCTCAAAGCGGTCGGCCGCCTTCGTAAGCCCATCCTTTTGAAGCGCGGGCTCGCCAACACCATCGAAGAGTGGCTGATGAGCGCCGAGTATATCATGAGCGAGGGGAACAAGGAGATCATTCTTTGCGAGCGAGGCATCCGCACCTTTGAGACCATGACCCGTAACACCCTTGACCTTTCGGCCATTCCGCTTCTTCGGGAAAAAACGCATCTGCCGGTGATCGTAGACCCCAGCCACGCCTCGGGTCTTTCGCGCCTGGTTAAGCCGCTTTCGCTTGCCTCGGTCGGGGTCGGTGCCGACGGGCTGATGATCGAGGTGCATAACGATCCCCCGCACGCCCTTTGCGACGGGGCGCAATCGATCACCCCCGATACCTTTAAAAAGATTGTCGAGGGCATCGACGTGATGCTCCCGCTCGTCAACAAAATTCGGGTGTAAAAATGAATATCGGTATTATCGGGCTTGGGCTGATGGGCGCCTCCTTCGGGCGGACCTTGAAGGGGCGCGCGGGCGCGACGGTTTGGGGGCTTGACCGTGACCCCTCGGTCATGCTGAAGGCCACCCTGATCGGCTGTATCGACAAAGAGCTTACGGTAGAAGACGCCGGTACGCTTGATTTTTTGGTGGTCTCGGTCTACCCGCGCGATTTTGAAGCGGTGGTCTCCCCCTTTCTGCCGTATATGAAAAAAGGGGCGACCGTGCTGGATTTTTGCGGTAACAAGCGAGGCGTTTGCCAAGCGATGCGCGCGCTCGGAAGTCAATACCCCGACCTGTATTTCATCGGGGGGCACCCGATGGCGGGGCGCGAATACAGCGGCATCGACCATTCGACCAAAACGCTTTTTGACCGCACCTCGATGCTTCTTATCCCCGTCCAGAGCGATATTTACGAAAACGAGAGGCTGAAAGATCTTTTTCTTTCGCTTGGCTTCGGCGAGGTCATCTTTACCGACGAAAACACCCACGATAAGACCATAGCCTTTACCTCCCAGCTTTGCCATATCGTTTCGAACGCCTATATCAAAAGCGAAACGGCAAAGACCCACCACGGCTTTTCGGCGGGCAGCTATCGGGATCTGACGCGCGTGGCAAGGCTGAACCCCGCCATGTGGGCCGAGCTGATGACCGACAACGCCGATCTTCTCGTAGGCGAGCTTTCGACCCTGATCGAAAGCCTTTCCGCCTACCGCGACGCTCTGCAAAAAAAGGACGAAAACGCCCTTTATCACCTTCTTGACGAAGGAAATCAATTAAAGCTTATGATCGATGCGAGGAAACAAAAATGAAGAAAAGGATCGCGGCAAGCACCCCCTACGACGTTGTGACGGCGCACGGCTTTTCCTCTCTTAAAGAGGCGCTTCCCGCGCTTCTTCCCGGGAAGCGCATGTTGGTGGTGACCGATGAAAACGTAGCCCCGCTTTATCTGTCCGAGCTTCTTTCCGCCCTTGGGGATTTTGAAGCAATTCCCTATATCATCAAGCCCGGAGAAGTGTCTAAATGTATAGAAAACTTTGCTTCTATCCTTTCCTTTATGGCCGCGAACGGCCTGAAAAGAGAGGACGCGGTTCTGGCGCTTGGCGGCGGGGTCGTTGGGGATCTTGCAGGCTTTTGCGCCGCCTCGTATATGCGCGGCGTGCGCTTTATTCAATGCCCCACGACCCTGCTTTCGATGGTCGATTCCTCGGTGGGGGGCAAGACCGCCCTTGATCTTCCCGAGGGGAAAAACCTTGTCGGCGCCTTTTTACAGCCGTCCTTGGTCTATATCAACCTCGATACGCTGAAGACCCTCCCTGCGCGCGAGGTGCGCTGCGGCATGGGCGAGGTCGTCAAATACGCCTTTATCAGCAAGGACGTTACCGAGGATATGCTGAAAGAGGGGATCACCGAGGAGCTTATTCTCGCTTCGATCGGCGTAAAGGCGGCGATCGTGGAAGCGGACGAAAAGGATCACGGCGTGCGCGCGCTTTTAAATCTTGGGCATACCGTGGGGCACGCCATTGAGCAGCTCTCAAGCTTTTCGCTTTCGCACGGCGCCGCCGTTTGCCGCGGGCTTGCCAAGGTCATTCATATGTCCAAAAAATATCATTCGCTTTCCGACGAAAAGGTAAGCGAGATGCTTCGCCTTTTATCCTACGCGCAAGAGGATCTTGCCTGTCCTTTTTCGGACGAAGAGCTTCTTTCGCTTATTACGCGCGACAAAAAGGCCACGGCAAACGGGGTGAATTTCATCCTCGTTCGTGACCTTGGGGATTGCCGCGTCGTTCCCCTTACCGAAGCCGAGATCAAGGAGCTGCTTTTATGATCGCCACGGTTCGGGGCGCGCGCCTTTTCGGTGAAGTATCCGCCCCGCCCTCCAAATCCTTGGCACACCGCTTGCTGATCGCCGCCTCGCTGAAAAAGGGAGAAACCGAGATCCGTACTATCGGGAATAGCGAGGACGTGTTGGCAACGGTACGCTGCCTTCGGGCGCTGGGCGCCGAGATCGCTTTGGAAAACGGCAACGCGACCGTACGGGGGATCGAGCAATGCCCCCCCGCCCCGCATCTTGACGCGGGGGAAAGCGGCTCAACGCTTCGCTTTATGCTGCCGCTTGCCGCGACCCTTACCGACTGTTTTTCCTTCGGCGGCACAAAAAAGCTGTTAAGCCGCCCGAACGGGGCGCTTCTTTCGGCGCTTCTTTCTATGGGAACCGAGGTATCGGGAACCGAAGCCCGCGGGCGCTTACGCAGCGGCGAATTTATCCTTGACGCCTCGGTCAGCAGCCAGTATACGACCGGGCTTCTTCTGGCCCTTCCCACCCTTTCGGGGGATAGCCGTATCCGCCTTGTCGGCGACGTCGTCAGCCGCCCGTATTTAGATATTACCCTTTCGGTCCTGGACCTTGCGGGCATTCGCTATCAGAAAGAGAGCGACGGCTTTACGCTGTTCGGCAACCAAGCATACCGCTTACCCGATCGCGTTCTTTGCGAGGGCGACTGGTCGGGCGCCGCCTTCCCGCTTGTGGCGGGGGCGCTCTTTGGGGCGGTCACGGTCAAGGGGCTTGACCCCCATTCGACCCAAGGCGACCGATCGATCCTTTCTTTTCTTCAAGCATCGGGCGCTTCTCTCACCGAAGAAGAGAATGCCGTCACGGTTCGGGCAAAGGAAAAAAAGGGCTTTTCGGTCGATCTGACGAATGCGCCCGACCTTGCCCCGGTTCTTTCGGTTCTGGCCTCGGCTTGCCAAGGCGAAAGCCGCCTTTACGGGGTGGAACGCTTGCGCGTTAAGGAAAGCGACCGCATTGAGGCGATCCTTTCGATGCTGCGGGCGGCAAAGATCCCTTGCTCCTATAACGGCGAATATATCGCTATTACCGGCGCCGCCCCCACGGCCGCCGAATTTTGCGGGCAGAACGATCATCGCATCGTCATGTCCGCGGCGCTGCTTGCCTCGCTTTGCGAGGGGGAAAGCCGCATTTCGACCGCCGAGGCGGTCAAAAAATCCTACCCCGCCTTTTTTGAGGATTTAAAAAAATTAGGAGGTTATGCCGATGTCGGTCTTTAAGGGCGAGCATATTACCATCGAGCTTTACGGGCAATCGCACGACGAAAAGGTCGGCGTGATCCTGGAAGGTTTCCCCAAAATCCAAATTAACGAAGCGGCGCTTGCCTCCTTTATGGCAAGGCGTCAAGGGGGGCAGGGCTTTGGCACCACCAATCGGCGCGAAGAAGATCTCCCCACTTTTATCGACGGCGTGCGTGACGGCATTGCCGAGGGGCGCATCGAAGCGGTACTTTATAATCACAACAAAAAAAGCGGTGACTACGGGGAGCTTTACGGCAAGCCCCGCCCCTCGCACGCCGATTACGCGGCGTATCTACGGGACGGCACGCTGGATTTTCGCGGCGGCGGTCGCTTTTCGGCAAGGCTTACCGCCCCTTTATGCGTTGCGGGCTATTTAGCCAAGGCGCATTTGAATAAGCAAGGGGTTTTTGCCTACGCCTATCTTTCCTCGGTGGGGAAGGTGCGGGGTCGCTCGTATAAAGAGGGCGTTACCGAAGAGGAAGTAAAAAATCTTTCGGGCTTCCCCTCGCTCTCCCGTCAAAAAAGAATGCAACGGGAAATTGAAAAAGCCCAAAAACGCGGCGATAGCGTCGGCTCGACCGTCGAATGCGCGGTATTCGGCGTCCGCGGTGGGGTCGGCAACGATTATTTCGCGGGGCTGGAAAGCAAAATAGCAAGCCTGCTTTACGCGATCCCCGCCGTAAAGGCGGTCGAATTCGGTTGGGGCTTTGCCCTTTCTCGGGGGCGCGGCAGTAAGATGAACGACCCGCTCTGTTATAAGGACGGAAGCATTACCCACAAAACCAACAAGGCGGGGGGGCTGAACGGGGGTATTTCAAACGGTATGCCCCTAACGGTACGGATCGGGCTTCGCCCCACCCCCTCGATCGCGATCGAGCAGGATACGGTGGATCTTATCAAGAAGGAAAATACCAAGATCACCGTAAAAGGGCGGCACGATTCCTGCCTTGGCGTACGCGCCTTGCCGGTGATAGAAAGCGCCCTCTATCTTGCCCTTTTGGATGAAGGAGAATATTATGGAAATTAAGGATCTTCGAGAAGAGATCGACAAGATCGACGACGAGCTTGCCGCCCTATACCTTAAACGCCTCGCTCTCTGTGAACAGATCGGGCAAAAAAAGGCCGAAGGGGGGCTCCCCGTCAAGGCTTCGGCGCGCGAAGAGGCCATTCTTCGGCGGGTAACGAAGGGGGCGGGCGAGGACCGCAAGCTTTATATCAAGCAGCTTTACGAGCAGATCTTTCTGCAAAGCAAGGCGCTGCAAGCCTTGAAATCTCCGATCAAGACCCCCGCTTGCCAAGCCTTGGCGGCGGCGCTTCAAGGCGAAAGAAAAAGCTTTCCGATCGGCGCCTCGGTCGCCTGCCAAGGGATCGAGGGCGCTTACAGCGGGATCGCCGCCAAGCGGCTTTTCGAGATCCCCGAGCTTACCTACTTCAAAAGCTTTGAGGGGGTCTTTCACGCGGTGGAAAGCGGGCTTTGCGAATACGGCGTTCTGCCGATCGAAAACAGCACGGCGGGCTCGGTCTTAGCGGTCTACGATCTGATGAAAAAGCATAAATTCTATATCGTAAAAAGCATTCGCCAAAGGATCAACCATTGCCTTTTGACAAAGAACGGCGAAGAAAAGATCGAAAAGGTCTATTCGCACGGGCAAGCGCTTAGACAGTGCGAGGACTTTATCAAGCGCCTCGGCGCTACGCCGATCGAGGTGGAGAACACCGCCACGGCGGCAAAAATGGTGGCCGAGGGCACCGAGGCGGGCGCCGCCGCCATCGCGAGCGAAGCGTGTGCCGCCCTCTATGGGCTGACAATCGCCGAGCGAGAGATCGGGGATTCGGATGCCAACTACACCCGCTTCATCTGCATTCGGAAGGAGATGACGGTCTTCCATAGCGCCGATAAGATCAGCATCATGACCTCGCTTCCCCACAAGGTGGGCAGCCTTAACCTTTTGCTTTCGCGCTTTTCCCAGCAGGGGCTGAACCTGACTAAGCTTGAATCCCGCCCGATCGCGGGGGGCGACTTCGCGTTTTTATTCTACTTCGATTTCGTGGGGGACGTTGAAAGCCCCGGCGTGCTTTCGCTGCTTTCAGAGCTGGAAGCCACCTCGGATCAGTTCGTTTTCCTCGGCAGCTATAAGGAGATCCTTTAAAAAAGCAAGAGCCGCAGATAAATATCTGCGGCTTTCGTGATATAAATAATACAAAAGCAAAGGCCAAACTTGTTTGTTATATAAATACGCACTGCAGCAGCGCTTATAACGTTAAACGCCTCCCTTGTGTAAAGGGAGGTGGCGCGGCTATGCCGCGACGGAGGGATTGTAATGCAAAGAAAGCATAATAAAGATATCGTTCCAACCGCAAAGATGTTACGAAAGAATATGACTAAAGAAGAAAAACACCTTTGGTATGATTTTCTTCGCACCTATCCCGTTCGCTTTTACCGTCAAAAGGTTCTCGGAAAGTATATTGTGGATTTTTACTGCGCACAGGCAAAACTTATCATTGAGCTTGACGGTTCGGGGCATTATACCGAAGAAGGAAAGCGACACGATGAAGAAAGAACGGCTTTTCTTGAAGAATATGGATTGATGGTTATCAGAATACCAAATACGGAGATACATAAGAACTTTCGAGGTGTTTGTGAATATATTGATCTCCTCGTGGAACAATCCCTCAGTCAGCTCCGCTGACAGCTCCCTTTACACAAGGGAGCCTTTTCGCTGCTTTCAGAGCTGGAGGCCTCCTCGGATCAGTTCGTTTTCCTCGGCAGCTATAAGGAGATTCTCTGACAGCGCTCGCCCGAAAAAGATAAAAAGAGCAGAACCTTGGTTCTGCTCTTTTTATATAGTTTCTTTTACATATTTGCCAATTTAATCGGCAATCGCGAGGAAATATTTCGTTCCGCCGTTATCGGTAACGATTTCTTCTTTGGCGAACCGATGCCCCGGCGTATCGGTCAAGGAAAGGGCCGATGCGCCCTCACCGCTCTTCTTTACAAGCGCTTCTTTCCTTACCCAGATCTT
>JAZRFI010000119.1:0-2590 GCA_045661285.1 Eubacteriales bacterium
CGAAGCTACGGGGATCTTCTGCTTCTCGGTGGGGGCGGACACCGCACGGGTAAGCAGGGCGGCTGCTGGCAAGAGCTTGAAGCATTCGCCCGCAGATCCTATAAAAACGCCGAGACCGTCGGCAAGTGGGCCACGCAGGATTGCATGACGCTGGACGGGATCCCCTATATCGGGCCATACGCAAGCTCTACGCCCGACGTATACGTGGCAACCGGATTTAATAAATGGGGTATGACGAACGCGATGGTCGCCGCCACGATCCTTTGCGACCTCGTGCAGGATAAGCCCAACCCCTACGCCGCCGTCTTTTCGCCCTCTCGCACCATGCTTCGCCCACAGCTTGCCGTCAATGCCTTTCATTCGGCGGTAGGAATTCTCACGCCCACATCGCCAAGATGCCCCCACCTCGGCTGTGCCCTAAAATACAACCGCGCCGAGCATACCTGGGATTGCCCCTGCCACGGCTCTCGCTTCACGAAAGAAGGAAAGCTCATCGACAACCCCGCTACCGATGACAAAAGGATGTAAGCTCTATAAAGAAAAAAGCCTTGCCGCTTGGCAAGGCCTTTTTTTAAAGCTTGGTAATGTCGTAGGGCGTCGTTTGGTAGACGCAGTAGTTGAGCCAGTTGGAATAGAAGAGGTTGGCGTGGGCGCGCCAGAGGACGAGGGGGGGCTTGGTATCGTCGTCGCCGGGATAGTAGTTTTCGGGCGGCTGGATGGGGAGCCCCAAGTTTTTATCGCGCAGATACTCGTTCTCTAAGGTGCGGGGGTCGTATTCGGGGTGACCCGTGATAAAGATCTGGCGACCCTTATCGGCAGAGACGGCGTAAACGCCCGCCTTTTCGGAGGAAGCGAGGATCTTTAAGCCCTTGACTGCCGCGACGTCCTCACGCTTGATCTCGGTGTGACGGGAGTGGGGGACGAAGAAGGTATCGTCAAACCCACGGAAGAGGGCTTGCCCTTCTTTTTCTGCCTTATGGGGGAAGACACCGAAGAGCTTTTCGGCAAGCGGATATTTTTTGACGCCGTAGAAATGGTAAAGCCCCGCCTGCGCGCCCCAGCAAATAAAGAGCGAGCTGTAGACGTGGGTACGGCTCCATTCAAAGATGGCTTGCAGCTCTTCCCAATATTCGACCTCTTCAAAGGCCATTTTCTCCACCGGAGCGCCGGTGACGACAAGACCGTCAAATTTCTCGTCCTTGATCTCGTCAAAGCACTTATAGAAGGTAAGAAGATGCTCTTGCGAGGTGTTCTTCGCCTTATGCGTGCGGGTGTGCAAGAGCGTCAGCTCTACCTGCAAGGGGGTGTTTCCGAGAAGGCGGGAGAACTGGGTCTCGGTGTCGATCTTCGTGGGCATTAAATTGAGAAGCAGGATGCGAAGCGGACGGATATCCTGCGAAACGGCCCGCTTTTCGGTCATAACGAAGATATGCTCTTTTTCTAAGGTTTTGACCGCAGGCAGGTCATTGGGAATTTTGATCGGCATAGGTTTGCCCTTTCTTTTTTGGTATTAGGCTTCGGCGAGCGCCTCGTCGAGGTCGCGGATCAGATCGTCGGCCGACTCGATACCGCAGGAGAAGCGGATCAGGTCAGGCGTGATGCCGGCAGCGGCAAGCTCACGGTCGTTCATCTGGCGGTGGGTGGCGCTGGCGGGATGCAGGCAGCAGCTGCGGGCGTCGGCCACGTGGGTCTCGATCGCGGCGATCTTTAATTTTTTCATCACGCGCTCAGCGGCGGCGCGGCCGCCCTCCACGCCAAAGCTGATAACGCCGCAGCTGCCGTTCGGCAGGTACTTCTTTGCCAGCTCGTAGAACTTATCGCCCGGGAGCGAGGGATAGCGTACCCATTTTACCTTGGGGTGCTTGGAGAGGAAGGTGGCGATCGCCATGGCGTTCTCGCAATGCTTCTTCATACGGACGTGCAAGCTTTCCAGACCCAGGTTCAGCAAAAAGGCGCTGAAGGGGGCGGGGGTCGAGCCGAAGTCGCGCATCAGCTGGGCGGTCGCCTTGGTGATAAAGGCGCCCTCTTTACCGAATTTCTCGGCGTACACGATGCCGTGATAGCTTTCATCGGGCGTCGTAAGCCCCGGGAATTTATCGGCGTGCTTCATCCAGTCGAACTTACCCGAATCGACGATACAGCCGCCGACCGCCGCGCCGTGCCCATCCATATACTTGGTGGTGGAGTGGGTGACGATATCAACGCCGAACTCAAAGGGGCGGCAGTTGACGGGGGTCGCGAAGGTGTTATCGACGATCAGCGGTACGCCGTGGGCGTGCGCAGCCGAAGCGAATTTTTCAAAATCCAGCACCTCAAGCGAGGGGTTGGCGATGGTCTCGCCGAACACAAGCTTGGTGTTGGGGCGGAAGGCGGCGTCCAGCTCTTCCTTGCTGCAATCGGGGGCAACGAAGGGAAATTCGATACCCATACGACGCATGGTGACGGCGAAAAGGTTATAGGTACCGCCGTAAAGCGCCGAGGAAGCCACCACGTGATCCCCGCACGAGGCAAGGTTAAAGACGGCGTAGAAGTTGGCGGCCTGACCCGACGAGGCCAGCATCGCGGCCGTGCCCCCTTCAAGGGCGCAGAT
>JAZRFI010000120.1:0-7600 GCA_045661285.1 Eubacteriales bacterium
GATCTACTCGGGGCTTTACTCGGCCTTCTTTTATATGAAGGCGTGCTATCCTTATCTGAAGGAAACCCGCGGCACGGTCATCAACTTTGCTTCGGGCGCGGGGCTTTTCGGCAATTTCGGCCAATCGGCTTACGCCGCGGCCAAGGAGGGCATCCGCGGTCTTTCGCGTGTGGCCGCCACCGCATGGGGTCCCGGCGGCATCAACGTCAACGTCGTCTGCCCCCTGGCCTGGACCTCGCAGCTGGAAAAATGGCAGCAGTATAATCCCGAGGCGTTCAAGGCGAACGTCAAGATGCCCCCGATGGGTCATTTCGGAAACAGCGAGACCGAGATCGGCCGCGTATGCGTCCAGCTCGCCTCCCCCGACTTCAAGTATATGTCGGGCGAGACCTTAACGCTGGAGGGCGGTATGGGACTGCGTCCGTAAAAAATCGGCGTTCTATAAGGGGCTGTCACATTTAGGCATAACCGAAAAGGAAAAGGGAGTTATTCTGTTTTAGCAGCGTAACTCCCTTTTCACATCTTCGTATTTTATTTTGATTTATGGTTGAAAAACATACGTTTTTCTTCCAATTTATTCCATTTCCTTTTCTATTTCCGCTTGCTCCCTCTCGGAGTACTCAGTACACCTTCGGGTCGCAATCGAAAATTTCTGCTCTAAATCTGTGCGCCCCCAAAAGGGGATCTCATGAAGAATTTGCTTTTCGAAGGGTATTACCTTCCTTTTTCTTGGTTTTCTCCTGATTTTGTTGAATTCTTGATGAGCTCCCCTTTCTGTTCATGTCTATCAAACCCTTTTTATAAAATCCGATACCAGCTCGGCAAAGACGCTGTCTTCCGCCTCGTCCTTTTTAAAGGTATGCTCGCAGTGCTTGCCCACCAGCTCTTTTAGGTACACGTTTTTGGCATGACCGAAGTGGTTAAGCGTTTTAACGGTTAAACGAATCTGCTCAAGCCGCCCGAACATATCGTTATCCGAAACGAAAAAGATCATCGGCGCGTATTTTTCGCGGCAGCCGATATGATAAAGCGGCGCCGTCTCGTCTACCACCAGGCGCTTGGGGTCAAGCCCTCGCTCACTCAACACGCGGAAATGCGCGGTCGGCTGGCCCGCGTCGTGAATATAGCCCGCAAGATCGGTCGGGTCAAGCCCGTAGGCGCCGAGATACTGCCCGTCAAAGCACAGCATCATCGAGATATAGCCCCCCGCGCTGCTGCCGCCGGCGAAGATTCGCTTACATTCCCCATACTCACCGATGTGATCGAACAGATAGCGGATCGAGGCCGCCGCATCGACGAGAAAATCGGGGTATTTGGCATTCGGGTACATGCGGTACTCAACAGAGGCCACCGCCACGCCACGCTTGCAAAAGCCCTCGGCAAAATGGCTCGGCACCCGCCGGCTTCCATGCTCCAAGCCGCCGCCGTGGAAATAGACGAAAAGATCAAAGGCCCCCTCGTCGGGCATATATAGATCGATCTGCAACTCTTCCTTATAGGTAATATCCAATACGCTTTTCATGCTCTTCTCCTATAAATCAAATGCTTTTTTATATCCGATCTTCCTTTTGCCTTTTAAAATTCCAAGAGATGCTTCTCCTGTGCCGTATGCGTTTCGTCGGTAAACAGCACCTCGGCGCGATGGCGGTTCAGAATGATCGCCGTGCCCCAGAAATGCTGCGAGCCGTTCGCCGGGATGCGGTTATTCCCGAAAACGACGGGATAGGCATGCGGGTGAAGGCTTCTTTCGTCCCCCGTCATCAAAACGAATGGGGCGTGAAAATGCCCGCAAAGCATAAACGAAGGGGCGATGCGATCAAGCTCTTGGCACCATTCGGTATAGATCTCGCGGTCAATATCGAATCGCCCAAAGGGCTCTTTCGTCGTCATCGCGGGGCACACGTGCGAAACAACGATGGGAATGCCGTCCTCGGGAAGCGTTATCCCCCTTAAAAATTCAAGCTCTCTTTGGCGGTAGGCGTGAAAACGGTTGAGCCCGAGGTATTCGGTGGGGGTATCGAGAGAAGAATCGTACTCCGGAGAGGGGTCGGGCTTATCCTCCCCGCAATCGAGAACGATACCGTTTAAGCATCCAAGCCGAAAGGTATAGTAGGTCTTTTTGCCTTGGCAAGGGAAATACTCGGTAAAGCGCTCGGAAAGATGGCCGCGCGTATCGTGGTTGCCGCGCGTAAAGAGCACGGGGATCCTCCCACCGGCGATCGTGCCGACAAAGCGGCATACGGTCAGATAGTCCTCCTCGCTCTCGCATTCACCCATATCCCCGTTAAACACGAAAAGATCGGTATCCTCCCCAAAATAGGAGGCTGCCCCCGCGGCAAGCTCAAAGCGGCCGTGCACGTCGGAAAGATAATATATCTTGATATCCCCGTTTTTTTCAAGCGGCTTAAACGAAAAGCGCTCGCTCTTCGGCGGCAGGAAGGTGGACCAATAGCTTTTCCGATCCTCGGTGGCGCGGAAAACGATCTCGTATTGCTTCGCTTCGTCCAAGGCGCTTTGCGGAACGCGGATCTTCACCACCGTGCGCTCGGAAGGAAGGACACCCGAATTTTCTTCGTAATACAGCGTATCGCCGATCTTAATAAAGCAGAGGCCGAATTGGGTAAGATTGATCAGGATCTCGTATTCCTCCCCGATCACGAATACCGACGGCTCGCAATACAAAAAGCTTTTTTCTTCCATAGTACGTCTCCTTTTTTCGGTTATACCGTTACGGCATATGATATATGACCGTCGCCAAGCGCTTGGCCTGGGTGCGAAGCGATTCCTTGTAGGCAAATTCATCCGCCGAATGAAGCGCGCCGCCTACGGGGCCTACCGAATCCAAGCACGGAATCCCCGCGTTGGTTATCTGCGCGGCGTCCGAGCCGCCCATGCGGGAGGTGGGCGCGAAGCCCTTGATCCCGTTTTCGGAAAGGATCGTATTTACGGTATCCAAGAGAGAAAGGTTCCGTTCCACCCTCTCCATCGCCGGGCGGAAGCCCTTTTCCACCACGGTCGTTTCGCAGCCCTTTACGTAGACCCTTTCTTCCAGCTCGCGCATAGCGTTGCGGATCTGTTTGCTTTGCGCTTCGGTCGCGAAGCGGAAGTTTGCTAAAAATTCGCAGCTTCCCGGTACGGTGTTCGCCACACTCCCGCCTCGGATCACGCCGCAATTACAGGTGATGCCCTTGCTATCCTTGTATTTTTCCAATTCAAGAAGCTTATGCGCCGCCTCGGCAATGGCGCTTGCGCCCCGATCGGCACAGGCGGAGGAATGCGCCTCGATCCCTTTGATCTTCACGGCATAGCTGAGGATCCCCTTGCGCTCAATACACGCAAGATCCTCTTCCTTCAGCCCCTCCAGATTAAAGAAGGCGCACGAGCCCTTCGCCTTTTGGCACATATATTCAACGGTTTTGTACTCGGCCTGGCTGCTGCCGCACTCCTCGTCGCTTTGCAATAAAAAGCGAACGGGGCGAGAGGTAAAGCCAACCCTCTCTAAAGCGTCCATGATCAAAAGCGCCTGTACCAGCCCACCCTTGCAATCGATTACGCCGGGGCCGTAGATCTTCTCTTCGTCGGTTCTGACCGGCGGATACCCGAACGAGCCGACGGCATGCACGGTATCCATATGCCCGGAAAGCGTAACAGCCGCCTTCTCGGCAGAGGGATTCATCGTAAGGCATACGACGTTTCCGGTTTCGCTTTCAAACGACTCGCATTCCCAGCCGTGCTTCTTTCCGATCTTTAAGAAATAGTTCCCCACCGCGTCTACTCTTTCTTTATCGAGCGAGGGGCTTTCCATATTGCACACCGTTTCCCAGATCGAAAGATAGGCGGGATACAGTTCATCGATCACATCAAATAAGCGTTGATTATCCATACGCTTCCTCCATGCTTGCCTTGCTTTTTCAAGGCTCTTTCCCCCATTATACCCCCACTTTTCCCGAATGTCAAGGCGAAACCTATCCTTTAAAATCGGCAAGATTATAAATTTCCTTGCCCCTCCTTTTAGCGTACTTGTACGCCGCATACGCGCCGCCCCAATCGTGTGACACATACGCTACCACGCAATCCGCTTTTTCGATCATATATCGGTTTCGATAGACGATCGCATATCGCTTCGGTTTATCCTCAATGGGGGGATAAAGAGTGAAATCATATCTTTTTTCTTGATAACTTAAATGATTTTTTTGATAATCAAGCGTCAAATACGGCGCAACGAACACCAGCGAGATTTGAGGATTTATCCTCTTATATTTTCGGCAGCAGTCATACGCAAAGCAATCAAAATCACCATATCCGCCCAAATACATATCCGCCGATCGCCCCCCGATCTTCTCTTCAAAAAAAGCAAGCATTCTTTTCTCAACCTCTTCCGTTCTTTGAAAATGGGCATGCCCGCAAAAGGTTACAACCATAAACCGTCCTCCAGTATGTAGGTATACCTACATATTATACCGAGGCGAAGAAAAAATCAAGAGTATGTAGGTACACCTTCTTATATTTTTTCTGTTTCTTGCTACAATATATATGTAGGCAAACCTACAGCGCAAAATCTTTTGACGGGAGGGCAAGGGCTTGACGGTAAACGACGCGGTCGCTAAGCGCATCACAAAGCTGCTCGACGAAAAGAATATGACCCAATACCGCTTAGAGCAAGAATCGGGTATCCAGCACGGAAGCATGCAGTGCATCATGAACGGGCGAAACAAAACCGTCACCTTAAGCACGGTCATGCTGCTTGCCAAGGGATTCCACATGTCGCTTCCCGCGTTTTTGGACGATGAGATCTTCACCTCGCAAGAGTTAGAAACAGAACAGTAAAAGCCGCCTTATCTAAGGCGGCTTTCGTATTTGATCATAAAAAAGAAAAAGCCGCGAAAGCGGCTTTTTTCTATTATGGGAAGGCTTATTTTTCGTTTTTGTAGATTTCCTTGAAATACTTGTAGGTGTCGACCTTCAGTTCGCCGCAGGCGGCCTCGTCGCAAGCGATGATGCCATCCTTATGCAGCTGCAGGGCGCTGATGGTCCAGGCGTGGTCAACGCCGCCCTCTACACAGTGGCGAAGGGCGCGCGCCTTATTGTGCCCACTGATCAGCAGCAGGACCTGCTTCGCGTCGCAAACCGTACCGACGCCGACCGAAAGGGCGGTCTTCGGAACCTTGTTTACGTCGTTGCCGAAGAAGCGGGAATTCACGATCAGGGTATCCTCGGTAAGGGCGCGAACGCCGGTCCGCGAGGTAAGAGAGGTAAAGGGCTCGTTAAACGCGATATGCCCGTCTACCCCGCTGCCGCCAAGGAAGAGGTCGATGCCGCCGTAAGAGGCGATCTTATCCTCGTAGCGCTTGCATTCCTCTTCGGGATCCTCGGCCATACCGTTGAGAATATTTACGTTCTCGGCGGGGATATCGATATGGTTAAAGAAGTTGTCGTGCATAAAGTACCAGTAGCTCTGATCATGCTCGCGGGGCAGACCGACGTATTCGTCCATATTAAAGGTAACGACGTTTTTAAAGGTGATCTTGCCGGCCTTATTCATCTCGATCAGTCTTTTATAAACACCAAGGGGGGAGGAACCGGTAGGCAGACCCAAAACGAAGGGGCGGTTCTCCTTGTGGTTGTTGATAGCGGCCGCGATATGCTCGGCAGCCCACTGGCTCATTGCGTCGTAATTGTCTTTGATAATCAGTTTCATGGTTTTCTCCTATCAATCGTTTTTTATTTACACTTCGATTATACACCCTCTTTGGGGGTTTGTAAAGGTTTGCAACGCATTTTTCTTAAAGATATCGGGGCTTTTCACAGTCAAGCCGCCAAGCGCTCTCCCCCTTTATTATATCGTTGAAAGCCCCCAAAAATGCACGAAAGCATCAAAGCGGCAATTCCCCGAAAAGGGCGGCGCTCTTTTATTCGATCACCGTATAGCTAAACGCCTCGTAATGCAAGCGGCTTCCCGCATCGACACCCGGCGGAAGCAGCGCCAACGCGATAAAAAGCTCTTCGCTCTCCCCGTCGGCAAGTAGATAGGCGTATTCGCCCTCGATCCTCGTTACGGTGTAATCCTTCGGTTCCATCTTTTCCCTTTCCTATCCAATGTGCTTTTTATCATACGCTTACCCTACGATCACGTAGCCCGCGTTTTCGGTCAGGCGGCCGCCGCCGCGCCCCCAGCTGTCGTCGGGGCCGATCACCCCGCCCGCCGCCAGCAGCGAATCGGTGATCGCCGAGGGGGGGACTGCTTGGATCCCCGGCACCGGGGGATTGGCGCGAAGCGAGCTGTTGGCGACCAACACACGCCCCTCTTCGTCAAGGCCGAAGAAAAGGACGTAGTGCGCCCCGATCGAAAAGGGATTGTTGGGCTTCACGGGGAAGGATTCGTGTACCACCAGCTTCCCCTCGCGAAGCGCCGCCAAGATCCGCTCGGTAACCGCCTCCTGCTCGTTCGGCAGATAGCCGTACGCCTCGGCCTTAACGCCAAAGCCGCGAAGCGAGCGCGCGATCCCAAGCGCGCTTAAAAAGTGCCCGTCATTCTTTTCGGGCGACGGCTCACCGAAAAGAGAAAGGCAATGCTCGTATTCGCTGTGCGGCGTCACGTCGGGAACACCGAACAGACGGGCGGCCATAGCGACACAGCAGTGACCGCAGCCGTTTTTGCGGACGTAGAAGGCATACTCGCCCTCCTCCCAACGGCTTTGGATCCAAACCGGGGTCTCGTACTCCCCGCGGCGAAGCGTGGCGACCACAAGCCCTTCGCCGTCTAAGAGCGTATAGCTGATCTTTGGTAAATCCATAATCGTAAAACCTCTTTCAAGTAAGCCCGCGGTCGGGAAAATTCGCGGGAATTGTATTTCGGGTCCATTATATCACAAGATTTTCTAAAAAGCAAGGAGACCGTCTTCCCAAAGGCAAAGGATTGTGATATAATGGGGAAGATAAGGCTACATAAAGAAAGGATTCGATCATGAAAGAATACCGACTGAATATCATACATACCGTTCCCACCGACTGGGAAGGGGTGGAGCGCGCCCACGTTGACTCTTACGTCTGGGGCGGCGCGGAGAGAGCGTACGCGACCTACGGTCAGCTTGTTTACGCGAAAACCGAGGACGAAAAAGCAGGGCTTTACGTCCGCCTTTTCTGTGAGGAAAAAAATCCCGTTTCAAAGGAAACGGAGCCCGACAGCATGGTCTGCTGTGACAGCTGCATGGAATTCTTCTTCGGCATGTACGAGCCGAACGAAGTGGACAGCCGCTATCTCAACATCGAATGCAACAGCCTTGGCACAACGCGCGCCAAATTCGGCAAGGAGCGGCAAGGGCGTGTCTTTCTCAGCGCGCTCGGCATTGAGCGCTTCCCCGCTTCGGCTACGGTCGGGGAGAACGGTTGGGAGGCCCTCCTTTTTATCCCCGAGGTCGATCTTAAAAAGATCTTTGGCCTTTCAAAAATCGACGCGAACACCGTAATGCGCGGCAATTTCTACAAATGCGACGAGAACGCGGGCGCGCCGTTCGGCTCTTGGTCCCCCGTCACCACCCCCACGCCCGATTTTCACCGCCCCGAATGCTTCGGTAGGATCCTATTTATCAAATAAGAAACC
>JAZRFI010000121.1:0-5425 GCA_045661285.1 Eubacteriales bacterium
CAAGAGTTCGCATTCCAGGCGCAGAGCGACGATAGCTTGCTGATCGTCGGCAAGCCGCGGAATCTTCGCCAACGGCGAATATCTCTTCTTATAATAAGCGACACCCATGCGGGTGTCCTTTTTTGCGGAGAAGTTCCCTTATCATTCCCGAACGTTTTCTCATTTATCTATGCAAAAAAGGAAAAAGAAAAGCTTACAATACTTGACTTTTCGGTCACGTAATGTATAATAAATATAGTTAACTTAAACATATAAGGAGAACAACTATGCTTTTTTCTTTTTCGGTTGACGAATCTCTTCGCGTAGGCATTAAACGGCTTGCCCCCTTTCTCGGCTTTGAGATCGGTGAGGGCGGTGTCCTTGTAACGGGTGTACAAGGCGAACGCGCCGGCATCGTGCGCAACGGTGAGTGCGCCACCGTCTATTACCGCCACCGTGCCGAATTCTTTCGTGAGCTTGGCTTGCTTTGCGAGCATATAAAGGAAGAACAAGTAGAGATTTTTGAAAACACCGATTTCCGCGAGCTTTCGGTGATGGTAGATACCGCCCGCTTCGGCGCACCGAACTTAGACACGTTCTACCGTCTTTGCGATCACTTTGCCTTGATGGGATATTCGGCTATGCTTCTTTATATTGAGGATAACGTTAAGATCGAGGGATACCCCTATTTTGGGTATCAGCGCGGCTCGTATACCACCGACGATCTGCGCGCCATCGACGATTATGCCTATGAATACGGCATCGAAGTCATCGGGTGCATTGAATGCTACGGACATATGGAGAACTATATCTTTTGGGGGGATACCAAGATCAAGGATACCGAAAGCGTTCTCTTAGCCCGCTCGGAAAATACATTTAAGCTGATCGATACCTTGATCGCCACCTTTGCTTCCACCTTGCGCTCGCGCCGCATTCATATCGGCATGGATGAAGCGTGGGATATGGGACGCGGCAGGTTTATGGATCTTCACGGCTATGTTCCGCCCCAAATCATCTTGAAGGAATATATGGAGCGTCTTTCAAAGATCGTTGCCTCCCATGGGCTTCACCCGATGATGTGGAGCGATATGTATTTCCGTTTGAACGATGCATCGAACAAATACCTTTACTATGGGGCCGATCTTCGCGATCCCGCCTCTATCTCCGAGCAGATTCCCGAGGACATGACCCTCGTATTCTGGCATTACGGCGAGCTTTTTGGGTGTGACGACGAGATGCTTTCCCACCATAAAGCCTTCGGTCGCCCGACGATCTTTGCGGGCGGATCGTGGAGCTGGTGCGGCCATTTCCCCGAGAATTACTATACCGAGCTTACCACGAAAGTCTCGATCGAGGCCTGCCGCAAGCACGGCGTTGATTCCGCTATGATGACGCTTTGGTTCAACGACGGCCACGATGCCGAGATCTTTGCCAATCTTTACGCCCTCTCTTATATGGCGGAGCTCTGCTATTACAAGGATCCCGACGAGGCTCTGCTTGATTCTCGCTTTGCCGCGACTACGGGCGCTAACCGCAAATATTTCCGTGAGCTTACTGCCTTCCACAACAAGCTCGGCGGCGCTGAGGATTACCCCGTCTATGCCAAGCGCTTCCTCGGTAAGCCCGTATTCTGGCAGGATATTTTAGAGGGGCTTTTCGATTCGCACCTCATTGGAAACGATATGAGCGCGCACTATGCCTCCTACGCCGAAATGTACAAAAACGCCCCTAAGGACAGATATGCCTATCTTTATGAATATGCCGTACAGGTCTTTACCTATCTTTCGGCAAAATGCCGTGTCGCCGAAAAGCTTTACCCTGCGTATCAGGCCGGCGATACCGCCACGCTTCGCAGGTTGCTTGACGTAGATCTTCCCACCCTTCTTGAGGAATCGCGCGCGATGCACAAGGCCCATAAGGAGATCTGGTATAAAAACAATAAGCCGATCGGCTTCGCGGTTCTTGACGTACGCTATGCGGGAAATACCGCGCGTATCGAAACCGCGATTGAGCGCCTTGGTGATTACCTTAACGGTAAGCTTTCCTCTCTCCCCGAGCTGGAAGAGCCCCGCCTTAATAAGGGAATCAACGGCTTTATACGCTACAAAAGAATCCTTCAACAGCCTAAATAAACGATATTTGAGAAACAAAAAGCATTTTTAATGACAGAAGGAGAAATGAAATGAAAACCTTTTATCTGCAAAATGAAAACATGGGGTTTGAAAGCTTTTCTATTCTTGCCAAAGCAGCCAAACGCCGCTTAGAGGAGCGTGAGCTGGGGCTTTCCTTGAAAGCAGAGGCCGCCGATTACGTCGTCACCTTAACGGTAGACCAAGCATATCAAAACGACCGTTATACGATCAAGGCGGAAGAGAAGGGTGCTACCCTTTGTGCCGCCAACGACCTCTCGCTGCACGCCGCCTTCGGTCGTCTTTTGCTTGAATCGACCTTTGACGGCAGAGGCGCCTTTACCCCCTATTGCGGAAGCATCGACTTCACCCCGAAGCGCTCCTTCCGTGGGATGTATTTCGCCACCCACAACTACAATTTCTACCAAGCCGCCCCGCTTCACGAGGTATTTGAGGTCATTGAGGATATTGCGCTTCGCGGCTGCAACGTTCTGCAGGTCTGGTTCGATATGCACAACTACAATTCGATGCAGGACGAAGCGGCGCAAAAGCAGGTCGGTATTTTGCACGAGATCATTCACTACGCCAACAAGATCGGCATTGCCGGTATGCTGGTAGCGCTTGCGAACGAGGGCTTCGCTTCCTCGCCGATCGAGCTGCGCGCCGAATGGGCGGCGCAGGGCTGCTATCACCACGAGCCGCAGGACCACTATCACGTAGAGCTTTGCCCCAGCAAAGAAGGGGGTATTGAAGAGATCCTTAAAGAGCGTCGCGAGATGCTGGCCTATTTTGCCGATCTCGATATCAAATACGTTTCCTACGGCCCGTACGACCAGGGGGGCTGCACTTGTATGAAGTGTCAGCCTTGGGGTCCCAACGGCTTTGTTAAGCTGTTCCCGCACTTCCAGAAGGTTTGGAGAGAGTTTTTCCCGGATATCAAATTCGTTGTTTCGACCTGGCACTTTGACTGGTTTACCGACGATGAATGGAACGAGTTCTATCCGCACCTGACCGACGGAAGCCTTCAAGACGTTGCGTACTATCAATCCTTCTTTTTCCGCGGCGAGATGCCCGAATGTCTGGTTGACGAGGGCGTGCCGGACGGCGTAAAGCTTATCGACTTCACCGAGATCAGTATGTATACCTGCTTGCCTTACGGCGGCTTTGGCGTCAACTGCCTTGCTAAATTCTTACAGCTGACCTTGGATAAGACCGGATACCTTTACGAGGGCGGTACGCCGTATTCCGAGGGGATCTTTGAGGATATCAACAAATTCATCATTCTTTCCTGGTATTCGGGGCTTTATCCCAATACCGCAGACGCCGTGCGCGCCTACGTTAAGTTTGAATTTTGCGTTGACGGGGAAGCGCTCGATGAGCTGACGAAGGCCTTCCTTCTGACCGAGACCGGTCTCGCCAGACAGCGCACGAAAAAAGAAGGGCAGCCCCAGCATTTCTACATCCGCAATCAGAGCGAGATCAACACGGTCCGCGATATTCTTTTGAAGTATGATCCGCAAATGCCCGAAAAGATCCGCAAGAATTTCCGCTTCCGCTTGCTGTATCTGCGCGCTATGATCGACTATGAGCTTATACAAGCGGGCGGCTATCCGTTGCAATCCGAGGAATGCCAAAAGCTTTTCCATGAGGTAAACAGCATTTATTATGCCAGCGATCTGACCGACGATCACTGCCGTGCCCCCGAGGGTGTTTAAAGGACGCTTTTATGAAAACTTTCTTTCTAAAAAGCGAAAATATGGAAGGCGTAAGCTTTTCCATTCTTGAAAAAGCCACCAAACGCCGCTTAGAGGAGCGTGAGCTTGGTCTCTCGTTAAAAGAGAACGCCGCCGATTACGTCGTCACCTTAAAGGTAGACCAAGCATATCAAAACGACCGTTATACGATCAAGGCGGAAGGGAAGGGCGCTACCCTTTGCGCCGCCAACGATCTTGCGCTTTACGCCGCGCTGGGAAGATTGTTATTAGAATCCACCTTTGACGGAAAGGGGTCTTTTGCCCCTTATTGCGGAGAAATCGATTTTACGCCTAAGCGTTCCTTCCGTGGCATCTATTTCGCCACACACAATTTCAATTACTATCAGGCGGCGCCTATTGAAAAGGTATACGAGGTTATTGAAGATATTGCGCTTCGCGGCTGTAACGTTTTACAGGTGTGGTTCAATATGCATCATTACGATTCGATGAAGGACGAGGCGGCGCAAGACCAGATCACCCGCCTGCACGAGATCATTCATTATGCCAATCTCGTCGGCGTAAAGGTCTGTATGGCCTCTCTTTCCAACGAGGGCTTTAAATCCTCGCCCGCAGAGCTTCGCGCCGAATGGGCGGCTCAAGGCTGCTATCACCACGAGCCGCGCGACCATTACCACGTAGAGCTTTGCCCAAGCAAGGAGGGCGGTATCGAGGAAATCGTTCGCGAGAGAAGGGAAATGCTTTCTTCCTTTGCCGACGTTAAGATCGATTACGTTGCTTACGGCCCGTATGATCAAGGCGGCTGTACCTGTATGCAATGCCAGCCCTGGGGTCCCAACGGCTTCGTAAAGCTTTTCCCGCACTTTCAAAAAGTATGGCGTGAGTTCTTCCCGCATATTGAGTTCATTGTTTCCACCTGGCATTTTGATTGGTTTACCGATAACGAATGGGATCAGTTCTATCCCCACTTGACCGATGGAAGCCTTCAAGACGTTGCGTACTATCAATCCTTCTTCTTCCGTGGGGAAATGCCCGAATGTTTAGTGGAAGAGGGCATACCGGATGGGATAAAGCTGATCGACTTTACCGAAATCAGTATGTACACCTGCTTGCCCTACGGCGGATTCGGCGCCAACTGTCTTGCCGGCTTTTTGCAGCTGACGCTGGATAAGACCGGGTACCTTTACGAAGGCGGAACGCCTTATTCCGAGGGGATCTTCGAGGATATCAATAAATTTATTATGCTTACTTGGTATTCGGGCCTTTACCCCAATACCGCCGATGCCGTACGCGCCTACGTCAAATTTGAATTCTCGGTAGACGGGGAAGCGCTTAACGAGCTGACAAGAGCCTTCCTAATGAGCGAGACCGCCCTTGCCAGACAGCGCACGAAAACCGAAGGCGCGCCCCAGTCTTTCGCGATCAAAAATCAAACCGCTATCAACGAGGTTCGTGATATTCTCTTAAAATACGAGCCCCTTTTGGGTGAGAAAATCCGCAGATCCTACCGTTTCCGCCTGCTTTATCTGCGCGCTATGATCGACTATGAGCTGATCAAAGCAAAGGGCGTTCCGCTTCGTTCGGAGGAATGTCAAAAGCTGCTTG
>JAZRFI010000122.1:0-7572 GCA_045661285.1 Eubacteriales bacterium
CGCGCGGCGCAAAGGATCGCCGCCTCCATACCGCCGATACCGCCGCCGATGATCGCGATCTTCTTTTTCTTCTTCGCGGGCTCTACGCGGTACTTCTTCGACTGCATGGTCTCGGGATTGAGCGCGCAACGGGCAAGCCCCATCGTATCGCTAAGATCCTGGGTGTTGGCGTGCCCCTTGGAGGAGGAGAAGTTAAAGCAACCGCTGTGGCAGCAGATACAGGGCTTGATGTCCTCCAACCGATCCTCGATCAGCTTGGTGATCCATGCGGGGTCAACAAGGAACTGGCGGGCAACGCCGACCGCGTCGATCTTCCCCTCGGCGACGGCGCGGGCGCCGACCTCCATATCCATACGCCCCGCGCAAACGACGGGGATATTGACGAACTTCTTGATATGCGAAACGTCTTGAAGGTTGCAGTTTTCGGGCATATACATCGGCGGATGCGCCCAGTACCAGGAGTCGTAGGTACCGTTGTCGGCGTTCAGCATATCGTAGCCGGCATCCTCTAAGTACTTGGCGGCGCGCTCGGATTCCTCCATATTACGGCCGACCTCGACGTACTCTTCACCGGGCATCGCGCCCTCGCAAAAGCCCTTCATCTTCGACTCGACCGAGTAACGAAGCGAAACGGGGTAATCGCTGCCGCACTTTTCCTTGATCGCCTTAACGATCTCGGCGGCAAAGCGATAGCGGTTCTCAAAGCTGCCGCCGTATTCGTCGGTACGCTTGTTAAAGAATTCGATCGCGAACTGGTCCAAAAGATACCCTTCGTGCACGGCGTGAACCTCGACGCCGTCGACCCCCGCCTCCTTACAAAGCTTAGCGGTCTTGGCGAAGGCCTCGACGATCTCCTCGATCTGCTCTTTGGTCATTTCGGGGCAGATGATATCGGGTGCCCAGCGCGCGGGCTGAGGCGAAGGGCAGGCAAGCTCGTGCGAGGTATCGATGATCGGCTTTACGATCGCTCTTGTGAATTTGTTTTTATGTAAGGGCGCGATCAGCTCGGTGATCGCCCACGAGCGACCCATCCCCGCCGTCAGCTGAACGAAGAGCTTGGCGCCCGCCTTATGGATCTCGTCCATAAAGAACTTCAGGTCGCGGAACATCTTCTCGTTCTGCCACAGCCACTTCCCGAAGAAGGTATCACGCACGGGGGCGATACCGGGAATGATCAGACCGACGTTGTTCTTGGCGCGCTCTAAAAAGAGCTTGGCGGCCTCCTTATCAAAATGGCACCCCGTCAGCTCAAACCAACCGAAGAGCGACGTGCCACCCATCGGGCACATCACTATACGGTTCTTGATCTCGACGTTGCCGATCTTCCAAGGGGTAAATAGGGCTTCGTACTTTTCGTTGATCTCTTTCATCTTATATTCCCTTTCTTAATGTAATCTACGTTTTGTTTACATTTTTTGCTTGGCAAGGCGTTCTAACCCGTCATTAATGATCATAAGGCTTCGGTAGAAGGCGATTCTCTCCTCCTCGCCAAGGCCAACGCTGACCTCGTCAAGCACGCCGTTCACCTTATCGAAGATCCGTTTGCCGACCGCCTTTCCTTTTTCAGTAAGGGCAAGGGGGGCCTTATAACGGTGGCCGCTTTTCTCGCCGCTTACGACGTATCCGTTCTCCTCTAAATTTTCAAGCGCGCGGGAGATCGTGGCCTTATCCTCCTCACACCGTTCGCAAAGCTCGGCTGCGATCAGCGACCCGTCGCAATACAGGTAATAAAGGCAGCTGACCTGCGCGCCGCGAAGCCCGTATTCGGCCATCTCGCGTTTCTTGATCTTACGGATGTTTCGGCTGATCTTGGCGATCAAGACCGTGAAGGTTTCAAAGCGTTCTTTCATTTTTAACTCCTTTGCCCGTTGAAGCGTCAACAGACATATTCAGTATAGCACATCTTGGTTGAAAAGTCAACAAACCGAGGCCGTAAAAAAGGGATACGAAGGCTCGTATCCCTTTTTGGTTATATAGGCAGCTCGGTCCCTTACAGCGGAACCGGAAAAAGAGTACCGATAAGATCCGAAAGCGGCATATACGCGATCGGCAAAAGGATCGAAGGAAGCATATTGGCGACCTTGATGCGCTTTTCGCTAAGCCCCAGCATATTGATCCCCATACCGATAAGGATCACGCCGCCCACCGCACTCATTTCGGTGACGACGGCGGGGGAAAGAACCGAGGAAAGCGCCGCCGCAAGAAGCGTTAGCCCCCCTTGGAAAACGAGAACGAACAAGGCGGCGAAGGGAACCCCAAGACCCATGGAAGCCGCGAACATCATGCTGGATACGAAGTCGAGGGCGCTTTTGGCGAAGATAACGCCGTAATTTCCGTTAATGCCCGCCTCCAGCGAGCCCATGATCGTCATCGACCCCACGCAGAAAACGATGCAAGCGGTCACGAACCCCTCGGTAAAGCGGCTTTCCCTCTCCCCCGTCTTGCCGCGAAGAAGCTTGGATTTGATAAAATTTCCCGCGCCCTCGATTCCGTCGTCGATACGGCACAATTCACCGATCAGCGTGCCCAGTGCCATACATACGATGATGCAAAGAATATCGCGGGTCGCGATCGCGCTGTCGATGCCGATAAGGATGGTTACCAGCGCCAAGGCCGAGATCACGCCCCCCACCAGCCGCTCGCTGATCTTATGGCGGAAAAGCAGCCCGACAGCACTCCCGAGCAGCACGGTTATCACGTTTACGAGTACGGCGATCATACAAGCCTCCGTTTTCTTTTTTATTTAATGAAATTATTGTAGCACCGAGGGGATTTTTTGTCAAGAAGCGTCTTTTTTTATCCCCTCTTGCTTTTCCTTGTCGCTTATGCTATAATCACGGTATAAAAATCGACAAAAGGAGACGGCGCTATGGGTTTTCTGCGCTTTTTAGAGGGGCTTCGAACCCCTTTCCTTGACACCCTTTTTTCCCTGATCACGCATCTTGGGGAGGAAACGGTGCTGATCCTCGTCGGCCTTATCTTCTATTGGTGTATTGACAAAAAGCAGGGCTATTACGTTCTTTCGGTCGGCTTTATCGGCACGATCATCAACCAATTCTTAAAGCTTTTGTTCCGCGTTCCGCGGCCGTGGGTAAAGGACCCCTCCTTCACGATCGTGGAGAGCGCCCGGGCTGAAGCCACGGGCTATTCCTTCCCCAGTGGGCACACGCAGACCTCGGTAGGCCTTTTCGGCTCGGTTGCGCTTCTTTACCGGAAGAAAAAGCTGCTTCTCACGCTTTGCATCATAGCCGCGGCGCTTACCTCCTTTTCACGCCTGTATCTCGGCGTACATACGCTGCTGGACGTAGGGGTCTCGATCGGGCTTGCGCTTCTTCTTATCTTCGGGCTTTACCCGCTTATCATGAAGGCGGCCGAAACCCCCAAGGGCATGTATATTTATCTTGGCAGCTTGCTCGGCGTTTCGGTTCTGTATCTGCTTTTCGTTCTTCTCTTCCCCTTCCCTGCCGACATTGATCCCGAGAACTACGCAAGCGGTGTAAAGAACGCTTACAAGATCCTTGGCTGTATGCTTGGGCTTTTGCTGGCTTATGAGCTGGATCGCCGCTACGTCCGCTTCAAAACCGACGCCACCCTCTTAGGGCAGGCGTTAAAGCTGCTTCTCGGCCTTATCCCGATCCTGGCTATTAAGGAAGGGCTTCGCGCCCCGCTGGAGCTGCTCTTTAACGGAAGCTTCGCGGCGGACGGCGTGCGCTATTTTCTGATCTGCCTGGTGGCGGGCGGCGTCTGGCCGCTTACCTTCCCCTTTCTTTCCCGTATCACCGCCAAAAAGAAAAAATAACAAAAAAAGAGCAACGGTCCCGTTGCTCTTTTTCTTTTACGCCAACGTAAATTTCGAAATGGCGCGGCAGATCTCCTTGACGTCGGTGCTTTGCGTAAATTGGAATTTCACCTTACCAACACCCGACATATAGACCTCAAGCTCGGTATCAAGATCAAAGAAGCCCGCCGTTTCAAGTGAAAAGGTGCTGATCTTGCTGTACGGGATCGAGGTATAATCCTGCTTCTTGCCCGTAAGCCCCTGAATGTTGATGGCGATGATGCGCTTGTTGGTGAATACCACACCGTCACGCACGCTCTTGTAAGCCCCGATCACCTCTTCTCCGTCGATCAAAAGGTCGTTGATGTTTTTGCCGAAGCTATCGTTTTCTACCTTTTTCAGTCTTGCAAAAAAGCCGTCGCTGTTAAAATCGATCATATGGATCCCCTTTCGTATCGCGCGCAAAACGGGGTTGCCGCCGCCCGCAAAATTTACTTTATTTTATCACAGTATGTGAAAAAGGCAAAGATTTTATAGGAACGCGGTCAAAAAACAAAGTTTTTCAAGGCCGATGCGGGGCGCGATGAATTTCTATTTGACTTTTCCCCCAAAAAATGGTAGGATAAGATTAAACGATTCAGAAAGGGCGGAAAACGAATCCGCGCGATAAAGGTATGATCGATCTAACCGAAAACAGGCTGAGCAAAACGCTGTCTATCCTACTGACGGTGGGCGTGGTTCTGTACGCCTTATTCTTGGTTTGGGCGCTTTGGCTTAAGCTTTGCGACGAATCCCAGATCCTCACCAACTTCCAAAACATCTCCCAACTGACCGAGGAACAAAAATGGAACGTCGATTCTTTCCTATTCAAGGATTCGAGATTTCTCTTTCGGCAGATTGCCGAGATCGCCCTCAACTGCTTCGTGCTGGCGCCCTTTGGCGTAGCGCTTACTCTGCTTACCCGCGGCAAGCATATATGGGCGCACGTCCTCTTTTGCTTTTGCTTTTCCCTTTGTATCGAGCTTATTCAGCGCTTTACCATGATCGGCGGCTTTTCGCGCATTGATCTTGTTTCGAACACGCTCGGTTACTTCGTTGGCCTTCTTCTTTATAAGCTGATCTTCTCGCGCATAAGCGATAAGGCCCTCACCGTCACCGTCGGCGTATGCGTTCTACTGCTGTCCGCCGCCCTTGCGTACGCCACCTTTTCGATTATTGAGATCAAGGATTTGTTGATTTCTCTGTTTCGGGAGCTTTGACGCTTGAAGAAGAAACAAAAGCCTCTTCCCTTGCGGGAGGAGGCTTTTTGCGTAAAATCCACCGAAAAGACAGATTTTACGCTTGGTAGGTTGGGTGTTTACAAGTGGTTTTTGTGATGATTGGTAGCGTGGGGTGTACAAGGGGGGACGAAATATTTAAACCAAAAAAATTAATACTCAAATATTTTTCCGTTAAAGTATGGCGTCGTTTCTTCTTGAACTATCACAAGCCAACAAAACTTTAAACGGTCATCCGCAGGGCTCCATTGAGTAGAGCTTCCTCGCCTAATAACATACGGATATTGCCCCAAAAGGCAAATCTTTTTTTCAGCAAGAGTTATTAGTTGCTCGTAATCATTTCCTGCAATTTCTACCATTATATCGTCCATATCCAATTGTTTGTGAAAGGCACATATGGTGCCATCCAAAAGCGATTTTATAGCATTTGCCGGAGATGTTTTTTGTGACAGATGAAGTTCCACATATATACCGAAATTATCTGCCGTTTCATTTTGCAATTGCCCAAATACCGATACTTTTTCAGTATTAGCGCGAATGGATTTCCAATATCTTTCAGCAGAATGTTTCACATCAAGATTGATTGGAATCTCATCCCAACAGGCAAGAACCCTCTTATTTTCAATCAGCCTTTGTAATTCTTCGGGGAGTACCATTTCATATTTGTAATTATACTTGCGCAATGGATTGAAATTGTCGAAATGGTATGTTGTTCTAATTTCATTGCTACCAATTTCCGCAAAGGCAATATTGGTTTTAGCAATATTGGAAAACACAGAAGTGCCAATGTTGTAAATTAAATGATTTTCGATATCACCAAATTGACTTGATTCTGTTATCCCAAATTGTGCAAATAAAATATGGCGTTTAGTGATTATTTCAAGCGTTGCCAATTGATCGATCAACTCACCTCTGAATCTTTTAATTAGCGCTGCTTTTTCTGTGTCCGATTTTGGCAATTCAAACGGAATATAGTGATCTGATGTTGCGACGATATAATTGCCTTCATTTTGAATTTCGAAACAATCTGTAGGCAAGACTTTTAATTTGTCCAACGAAACGCCTGACAAAACAATTCTGTCTCCTTTGCCAAGATAATAAAAGGGATATTGAAAATCCGATTTTTTATCGTATATGTAGGCGCATAATCTAAACGAAAATTCCCGTATTTCGCCTTCGTAAAACTTTAAAACTGTTTCTTCTTCCGTCTCGCCATCTAACGAAAGCAATCGTTTAGAAAATGTTGAGTGTGGTGAAATTGGTTCACAAAGATTGTTTGTATATTGAATTAATTCGCCATCTCGGTAAATATCGCACAATTCAAGAATAATGGTATTGTTTGTATCATTGACAACATTGATTGTTGCAACAGCAGCATCCATCGTTGTGTCGAAAAACAAATCATTAAAACTTGCAACAATACCAAATTTATCAAATATGATTATAGGCTTTTGCATTTACACATCTCCTTTCATAACATGAGCGATTTGTTCTTTTTCTACCGTGAGCGGCAATACCCACCGGTTCGTTCTGCCGGGGGTGCAAAAAGGCAGTCGTATTGACTGCCTTTGGCACCTCCAGCGAGAATCGAACTCACAACTACCCCTTAGGAGGGGGTTATTATATCCATTTAACTATGGAGGCGTGGGTATAGTATAGCACAAGACGGGGGGCTTTGCAAGCGAAAGGCGGAAAAAAGTTTCTCTTTTTGTGGGGTGGGGGACAGGCGAAAAGGGGGAAGAGGGGGCTTCAGCGAAAGCGACAAAAAGCGACGGGCGGGGGTCTTGTGCGTGTACGCGTATATATAATTAAATATGAATAGATTGTTAACTTTTGCAAAAAGTGGGAAAAACTTTTTGAAAAAGTGGACTTTACGAAGGGATTGTGCTATAATAGTTAGCGGTTTTTAAGGGGCCGTGTTTTCGGCGTTCCTTTTGGCCGTTTCTACCCTACGGGTAGCTAAAATTGTTTTAACCCAAGACGATATAAAAATGTAAGGAGAAAAAAAGATGAGCAAGAAGTACGTTTATCTTTTCACCGAGGGCAACGCGGATATGCGCGAGCTGCTCGGCGGAAAGGGAGCCAATCTGGCGGAAATGACCAAGATCGGTCTGCCTGTTCCCCAGGGCTTCACCATCAGCACCGAGGCCTGCACCCAGTATTATGAGGACGGCCGCAAGATCAACGACGCGATCATGGCCGAGATCATGGAGAACATCGGCAAGATGGAGGCCATTACCGGCAAGAAATTCGGTGACCTTGAGAACCCGCTTCTCGTATCGGTCCGTTCGGGCGCCCGCGCCTCGATGCCCGGTATGATGGACACCATTCTGAACCTCGGTCTTAACGAGGACGTCGTTAACGTTCTGGCCAAGAAGTCGGGCAACGCCCGCTGGGCCTGGGACTGCTATCGCCGCTTTATTCAGATGTATTCCGACGTCGTTATGGAGGTCGGTAAGAAGTATTTTGAGCAGCTGATCGACAAGATGAAGGAAGAAAAGGGCGTCGTCTTTGACG
>JAZRFI010000123.1:0-4096 GCA_045661285.1 Eubacteriales bacterium
AAGCTTGCCCATATGCCCGAGGAATCCAGAAAGCGACTTGGCAACACCCTTGGACGCATCATCAACGAAGGAAGCGGCGGACTTATCTGCATCCTTCTTTAAAAGGAAAAGAGGCAAAAAACCTTCTTTATACCTTCTTACGGGATATAAGCAAAAGGAACCCTTGACGTACGCGGTACGCTCGGGGTTCCTTTTTCTTGCTTTTATTCGGCAATGCTTTTCAGCAGCTTGATAAAGGCCTCGGCCGCAAGGGCAGGCGAAGCATCGTTATCGAAATAATAGTCGTACGGGTAATTTTCCACCCCGTCGTCCGAGGCGTTTCCGTAGGTATGCCCCGGCATACGGCGATCGGCACGCACGAGAAGCGTTTTGGCTTCCCCCCCCGTCGCCTTAACAAACTTTTCGATCTCACGGGGCTCTCTTATATGAACGAAAAGGATCTCGTTTTCCCCCGCAAGAAATTCCCGATACCGCTCGCTTACCCAACGTGTCGGATAATCGTTATAACCGACCGTCGCCGCCTTCAGCTCAGCCAAAAAACGCCGCGCCTCGTCGCTTTTTTCGCCCTGCCAACCGCATTGCTTAGCCAGCTCCTTGATCGGGGTAATAGAAGAAACGTTCAAAACGCGGTATACGGCCGACGCCGCCTCACACAACGTATCCTTACCGACGCCACCGCGCCCATTGATCACCAAAGTCAGCTTTTTCACGATATTCCGCACCTTTCTTACGATGATAAAAAAAATCACTTTTGCCCGAGGGCAAAAGTGATTTACTCTGGGGTGAGTAATGGGAATTGAACCCATGACCTCCAGGGCCACAACCTGGCGCTCTAACCAACTGAGCCATACCCACCATAAAGGATGCGTGCAGCATCCTTTTGGCGTACCTTGGGGGATTCGAACCCTCGACCTACTGCTTAGAAGGCAGTTGCTCTATGCAACTGAGCTAAAGGTACACGTCAGAAACCGCAACGGCTGTATTATAGCAAACCAAATGCCCTTTGTCAAGCATTTTTCTGAAAAAACCTTTCGTTTTTCCCGAAAAATCACTCAAACACAAGCAAAAACCGAAAAAAGAGCGGCGCCTACGGAAAAAGGTGCCCAAGCAAAGCTTATTCGCCGCAGATCAGGCGAACGCCTTCGATCGCCACAACCGTCAGCTCTGCCCCCGCAGGATATTCCTTGCCGGAAAGAGAGCGCGCGGCAAACAGCATCCCGTCTACCTCCACAAGACCGCAAACCGCCATACCGTCTACCGTCTCAAGGACACGGCACCGACGCCCGACAAGCGCCTCGATCGCCGTAAGGGGCTTAGAACGGAAAAGAAAATGCAAAAGAAGAAAAGAAAGGATCGAAACCGCCAAAAAGATCAGAACGCCCTCTAATTCGGAAACGGCGGGAAAAAAGCTTACTACCAGGGAAATCGCGGCGCCGGGGGCAAAGGCAAGCGGCCACAGCCGCCCGATAAGAAACGTACACCCCACCGAAAGCGCGAAAATGCAAAGAAAAAGCCAAAAAAGGATCGGCATAAAAGAACTCCTTCGTTTTATCCTTGAAATTATACCACGCTTTTGAAAAAAAGTAAAGGGCTTTGCGCGTTTTTTAGGCATAATGCCACAAAAACTCTGTAAAAAAGGAAAAAACCACCCCGTTTAACCCGCAATCAGCGGGCAGGTAAAAAAATGCATCTTGACAAAAACCCCTTTTTGGGGTAAAATGTGTTGTAACGCTTTTGACACTATGCCACGAAAAAGGAGGGCTTATCCATGAAAATGGTAGCCGGCGTAAACGAAAAACCGCCTATTTTTTATGACGATCTGCGTCATTTGGTGCTACATACTGCCGAAAAATTCGGGAGCAAAGAGCTTTACATCTATCTGGAAAACGGAGAGAAAAAGGCTTGGAGCTATAACGACCTGAAGAATAACATCGTTTCCTTCGGAGAAGCGCTTTATCTTTCCGGCCTTAACGGGAAAAGAATTGCCGTTATCGGGGAAACGCACCCGGTCTATACTGCCTCTTACATCGCCGTCGTTTCGGCGGGTGGCACGATCATCCCCTTGGATAAAGAGCTTTCGAGAGAGCAGATCGTTCTCTTTTTAAAGCGCGCCGAGGCAGACGCCGTTCTGTATACGGCCACCTTTAACGACTTCTTTGCCGACGACGAGACCTTTGGCTTTTTGACCCGTATGCCCATTATGCCGACCGAGGAGCTTGCAAATAAGGAAGGCTATCTTCCCTACCCTATGCTTCTTGAAAAGGGACAGGCCGCCGTCGCCGAAGGCGCACGCGCGTTTCTTGACGCCCCGATCGATATGGATTATTGCTGCACCCTGCTCTTTACTTCGGGAACGACAGGAACGAGCAAGGGGGTCATGCTTTCGCATCGCAACCTCATCTCGGCGCTCAATTCCTCTACCCACTCGATGCCCTGCGGTCCCAGCTGCACCTTCGTTTCGGTGCTTCCCATCCATCATACCTACGAGATGATGTGCGGGCAATTCGGGGTCATCGCCATCGGCGGCACGATGATGATTAACGACAGCATCAAGCACGCGCTGAACAACTTTGCGACCTTTAAGCCGAACACGCTGGTTCTGGTTCCTTTGTTCCTTGAAACGATTCATAAAAGAATTTTCAGCGAGCTTCGTCGCCGCGGCATCGAAAAGAAGGTGCGCGCCATGATGAAGGTAAGCCTTGGGCTTCTCGCGACCGGCGTTGACGTACGCCGCAAGCTTTTCAAGCAGATTCTTGATAAATTCGGTGGAGAGCTTCGCCTGATCATCGTCGGCGGCGCCCATACCGATCCCCAGATCATCAAGGATTTCTATATGCTTGGCATTACGGTGCTCGAAGGGTACGGCATCACCGGGTGCGCGCCCCTTGTCGCCGTTAACCGTTCCGGCAAAAATCAGCTCGGCTCGGTCGGCTTGCCCGTCTACGGCTGTGAGGTCAAGATCGACGTAACGCCCGGGGAAAGCACGGGTGAGGTCCTCGTCAAAGGCCCCAACGTTATGCTCGGCTATTATAAGGACCCCGAGACCACCGCCGAGGTCATGACCGAAGACGGTTATTTCCGTACGGGCGATATCGGCTATCTCGACAAGAAGGGCTATCTCGTCCTGACCGGCCGCAAAAAGAACGTTATCATTCTTTCAAACGGCAAGAACGTCTTTCCCGAGGAGCTGGAAGAATACCTCGGAAAGATCCCCGCGGTGCTGGAAAGCGTCGTGGTCGGCCGTGAAAAAGAGGGCGGCGAAGTTGCGATCACCGCTATCATCGTACCGAATACCGAAAGCGAAGAGCTTGCCGGTAAGACCCCCAGCCAGATCTATGACGTTATGAAGGTCGCTGTCATGAACGTCAATAAGCATCTGCCCACCTTTAAGCACATTTCCGATATCGAGATCCGCAACGAGGCGTTTGAACGGAACACCTCGAAAAAGATCATTCGGTATCTGGTTAAATGATGGATACATGCAAACTTTTTTAGGAGGAAAGCTTTATGTTTGAGAAAGTCAAGAATCTTCTGATCGAAGAGCTTCGCGTAGAAGAGGACAAGATCGTCCTTGATGCCGAGCTTGCCAACGATCTCGGCGTTAATTCCCTGGAATTGGCCGACCTGATTCTTCTTTGCGAAGAAAAGTTCGACATTGTGATTGACGATGAAGACCTGCATAAGTTCATTACCGTCGGTGATGTCGTTGCCTATCTCGAATCCAAGGAACAGTAAGCAAAACTTTACAGAAAAAGAGCTTTCGCAAAAAACGCGAAAGCTCTTTTTTCTTTTGTTTTAAAGGGCGACGAGTGTTACGTCATCGTGCTCCCCATCAAGCTCGGGATCCTTAAAAAGAAGCGGATATTTTTCGGAAAGGTAGCTGACCCCCGGCTCATCGGGCGTGATCTTGCCGCCCGGCAAAACGATATTCACCTGCCCACGGCGCTTTAAGGCCGAAAAGGTCTGCCGCAAAAGCACCACCAAAAAGGGGGCACAGTCTCCGTGCCTTACCTTGAACACACGCTCTCCCTTAGCGCGCGCGGTAGCAACAATGAAGCGCGCCTCTTTTCGAATGGCGTCTTCTCCCTTCGGCTGC
>JAZRFI010000124.1:0-14175 GCA_045661285.1 Eubacteriales bacterium
CCGAGAACCGTACTTTCCATCTCCTTCAATTCCTCGGTGATATACCGCTCACAGTTCACAAGGGTCTGCTTGCGGATATAGCGGTCGGGAACAAGATGGGAATTGAGCTTGGTCACCTCTATGTAATAGCCGAAGACCTTATTATAGCTGACGCGCAGATTTTTGATGCCCGTCGCTTCTCTTTCCTCGGCCTCGATCTGCTCGATCCAGCCCTTTCCGTTCTTCTGAATACTGCGCAGATAATCAACGTCGGCGTTATAGCCCTCCTTGATCATCCCGCCCTCCCGTACCGTAAGGGGCGGATTTTCAGCGATCGAAGCGTCGATCAGCCCGTAAAGATCGGTGAGCGTATCAAAATCGGTGCGAAGCTCTTTGATGCATTCGCTTTTGCAAGGGGAAAGCAACGGCAGAAGGCTTGGCAGATCGCGTATGCTTGTCCCGATCGCGAGCAGATCGCGCGCGTTGGCCGAGCCGTAGACCACGCGAGCGGTAAGCCGCTCAAGATCCAAAACGCTCGAAAGCGAATCGCGCAGATCCGTACGGAGCATATAGTCGCCGAAAAAGTCCTTGACCGCCCCTTGGCGGCGACGGATCAAGGAAGAGGATATCAAGGGTTTAACGATATAGGAACGCAAAAGGCGCGCGCCCATCGCGGTCTTGGTTTTATCAAGAACCCAGAGAAGCGAGCCGCGTTTTTCCTTGGTTCGCATGGTTTCCACCAGCTCAAGGTTGCGGCGTGTGGCAAGATCCAGCTCCATATATTGGCCGCCGGTATAGACGGTCAGCTCACGCAAGAAGGTAGGCTCGCATTTTTGCGTAAGGCGGATATATTCCAAAAGGGCGCCAACCGAGGAAAGCAACGCGTTCGCATCAAGCAAAGCGGCCCTCTCGCCAAAGCAAAGAAGGGCGTTTTCCTTCGCCTTTTTCAGATCGAAAAGCGGGGCGTTTTTATCTTCGATAAGCGTGCCGAAGCGCTCTCTTGCAAAATCGCAAAGCTCGCCTATCTTCTCTTCCCCGATATTTAGAACCGCCTCGCGCGGGGCGTAGACCCCCATCTCGTTCAAAAGGCGGGCCATACGGTCCTCACCGCTAATAAGCGTGGCATACACCTGCCCCGTGGATATATCGCCAAAGGCGGCGCCGATGCCCTCTTCGCTAAAGCAAAGAGAAGCAAGATAATTGTTACGCCCACCCTCCAAGACCTCGGTATCGGTTACGGTACCGGGGGTCACAACGCGAATGACCTCACGCTTGACGATGCCGGGTGCCTTGGGGTCCCCGATCTGCTCGCAGACCGCCACGCGGTAGCCAAGCTTCACCATTTCCCCGATATACTGATCGGCCTTATGGAAAGGAACGCCACACATCGCGGCGCGCATGCCGCCGCCGCAATCGCGCCCGGTAAGCGTTAATTCGAGATCGCGCGAGATCGTAACGGCATCCTCAAAAAAGCATTCGAAAAAATCCCCAAGGCGGTATAAGAGAATATACCCCGGGTACTCTTTTTTGATATCGAGATATTGCTGCATCATCGGAGAGGGAGAGGTCATCTCCTCAATCCGCTTTAACGTCTCCTCCATATCAGTGCGAGCAGCCGCCGCAGCTGGAGCAATCGTGCGTACAGCCGGGGATCTCACCGAAGGCGTAGAAGGAGATATCGGCGTTCACCTGCTGCATTAAGGCGTTCACCTTTTCCTGCGCCGCCGCAAGGGCCACGTACGCCTCATGCGAGGTGATGGCCTCGGCAAGCTCTGCCACACGGGCATTCACCTTTTCGGCGGTCGCCTCGGCCTCCGCATCGGCAAAAGGCTTGGCGTAAAGCTCGCCAAGCAGGGTGCGCTCTGCCCCGTATTCAATCAGGAGATTTTGCAGTTCTCCGTTGCTGTCATACGCCCGTTTTGCCTCGTTGAAGGCAATGATGTCGGGATCCTTTCCCAGCGTGACCCCCAGCGCCTTGGTTGCTTCTTTAACCGTCATTTTCTTTCTCACTTTCCTTTATGACACCGTACATCGCATACGCGTCGGCACGGTCTATTTGAATAGGCAGGCGGCGACCGATACAGTCAGCCTCTCCCTTAAAATGAACCAATTTCCCCCCGTCTGTCCGCCCGCTGATCATAGTTTCGTCGGTTTTCGAAGGGCTATCCGCAAAGACCCAAACGGTTTTTCCGAGATAGGTCTTGGCGATCGAGGAGGCGACCTCGGTTTGGGTATCGAGCAAGCGGCGCATCCGCTCGCCTTTTATTTCGTCGGGAATCTGCCCCTCTAAGGTAGCGGCAGGCGTTCCCTTTCGCGGTGAATAGATGAAGGAATAGACCATATCAAAGCGCACCGCTTTTAAAATTTCAAGCGTTGCCAAAAAATCCTCTTCGCTCTCCCCCGGAAAGCCGACGATGATATCGGTGGAAAGGACGATCCCCTCGCGCGCCTTGCGAAGCTTTTTGACGATGTCAAGATACCGCGCCGTATCGTAGCGGCGGTTCATCGCCGAAAGGATACGGTCGCTTCCCGATTGAAGCGGCAGATGGAAGGCGGGGGCGATCTTCTTTTCTTCAGCAACGACCCTTATCAGCTCATCGGGCACGTCCTTCGGGTGGCTGGTCATAAAGCGGACGGTGAAATCGCCGTTAAGGCGGCAGATCCGCCGCAAAAGTTCGGCAAAATCACAGTCTCCGCGGTATGAGTTTACGTTTTGCCCAAGCAGGGTGATCTCACGGCACCCTTCGTCGATCATACGGCGGGCTTCCGCCAAGATATCGGCGCTGTTACGGCTTCTCTCGCGCCCACGCACGTAAGGGACGATGCAATACGAGCAGAAATTGTTGCACCCGTACATAATGCTGAGCCAGCCCTTGTGCTTTTCCTTTCGGCAGGGGGGCGCCCCTTCAACGATAGGGGGCTTTTCTTCGCCCTTTACGAATATGCGCTTTTCTTGCTTTAGCCGGTCTTCTATGGCTTTACCAAGTTCGGGAAGTGAGGCAGGGTCCAGCGTGAAATCCACGTAAGGATAGCTTTTCTTAAGCTGCTCGATACGGTGATCCTGCGCCGTCATACAGCCGCAAACGCCGATCAAGAGCCCGCCGTCTTTTTCTTTTTGCTTTTTAAAGCTGCCGATGATCGAGAGCGCCTTTTGCTCGGCATGCTCGCGGATCGCGCAGGTGTTGAGAAGGATAAGCCCCGCTTCCTCCGGCTTCTCGACGGGGATAAAGCCCAAAGACGCCGCTTGCCCTATAAGCTTTTCACTGTCTGCCTCATTCTGCTGACAGCCGAAGGTCAAAACGTAAACGCCGATCGGCAAGCCAAGGGTACGCCGCCGCTCAATATGCGCCGTTAACGCTTCAAAGCCTTGGGAAATAAGATTTTCCGTAGACATCGTATAACTCCAAATAATATATATCTTTACTATAATAGCATACTGTCGACGAAAAATCAAGGTATCCCCAAAAATCTTCACTTTTTTTCGCGGGGCGTCAAAAAGGAAAGCGGCCCGCGAAAGATACGGGCAGAAATATCCCCCGCCCCCATAACCACGATCTTATCCCCTTCTTTTGCCTCGCTTCGGCTAAAGGCGATCGCTTCCTCGGGTGTTTCGAAATACAGCGCGCCACGGCCGATCGCCTCGGCAAGCGAGCGAGCGTCGACGGCCCCCCCGTCGCTCTCGCGGGCGGCGTAGATCCCCACCACGATCGGCACGTCACAAAGCGCTAAGGCCGAGGCGGTTTCGGTAAAGAGGCTTTTGGTTCTTGAAAAGGTATGCGGCTGAAAAATGCAAAAAAGTCGCCCACGGCCGCGAAGGCTTGAAAGCGTTGCGCGGATCTCTGTGGGATGGTGGGCGTAATCGTCGTAATAGGCGACCCCGTCTTTTTCCCCGCGCAGCTCCCCCCTTCGTCCGACGCCCGAAAACGAAGAAAGCGCCGAGAGCGCGCAGTGGGGCGATATCCCCGCTGCCAAGGCCGAAGCCGTGGCCGCAAGGGCGTTTATTACGTTGTGCTTACCGGGAACCTTTAATTCGACCGTCCCGATCCTTTCCCGATTGATGAGCAGGGTGAAGTGATAATTTCCCCCGACGTTACGAAGGTCGGCCGCCGAAACGTCAGCCCCGCAGGAAAGCCCGAAGGTCAGGATCGGCTTCAAGATCCCCACCGACGCTTTGACGGCGTTTTGACAATCGATGCCGACGACCGCCGTTTTGACCGAGGGGAGCGAAAGATACGCGCGAAAGGAAGAGATGACCGAAGAAAGATCGGAAAAATAATCGGGGTGATCCCATTCGGCGTTGGTAAGCGTTGCGACCGTGGGGCAAAAGCGCAAAAAGGCGTCGTAATATTCACAGGCCTCGAAAATGAAGTAATCCTCTCCCCCCTCCCGGTAGCCGTCAAGACGGTTGGGAAAAGACGCGCCGACGGCGGCGGTCGGAAAAACGCCCGCATGCTCGGCGATCGCGGTACACATGGCGCTTACCGTGCTTTTGCCGTGCGTGCCCGCGATTCCGATCCTTTCGCGGTATCCCTTCATCAGCCAGCCGAGAAAATCGGCGCGCGAAACGAGGGGGATCCCCAAATCCCCCGCCCTTTTATACTCGGGGTGATCTTTTTCGATCGCGCCGGTATAAACCCCGAGATCGGCGTCTATAATAGGAGTGTTCTCCCCGGGTGAAAAGACGGGGATGCCCGCAAGAGAAAGCGACATCACCCCCTCGTTGCAGGCACTATCCGACCCCATGACCGAATACCCGCGAGCGGCGCTCATTTTTGCCAGCACGCACATGCTGACCCCGCCGATGCCGATAAAATAGATCTTCTTGACCTTTGGCATCAAAAGATCAAGCATTCCCTCTTTTGCGTGATCGGTGTTGTGTACAGCCATCCCCATTCCCCCTCGACAAAGTATTGCATTTTGCGATTTTTACACTTAAAAAGCAACATTTTTTATACAAATCTTATAAAAATGTTCAAGTGAAGTTCTCTGTTTTTTCACATTTTCCCGATATAATGAAACTGTCAGAAAGTTAATCAACCCGTTAAACAGAAAGGATATTCATATGCAAATCACAGACATCAAAATCCGCAAATTCTTTGATGAGGGCCCGATGAAGGCGGTCGTTTCAGTCACCTTCGACGATGCGCTCGCCGTACACGACATCAAGGTGATCTACGCCCGCGACCGTTATTTTATCGTTATGCCCTCCCGCAAGAATCCCGACGGCAGCTTCCGTGACATCGTTCACCCCATTAACGCCGCCTTCCGTCAAGAGCTGGAGAGCGCGGTCATCGACGCTTATAACGTACAGCTGGTCGCCTACCGCGAAAGCGAGGCTTACGAAGCGCAAAACGAAGAAGCCGAGATCGGCGTTCTTTGATGCGATAAAGAAAACGAAGTCCCCACGGTTCTTTCCCGCCGTGGGGCTTTTTACGTATAAAGCAACGCGGAGCCTTTCCGCAAAGAGGAGAAGGTATGAAAATCCTGATGATAACCACCGCCATGGGTCTTGGGGGCGCCGAGACCCATATCCTTTCGTTAGCCAACGAGCTTGTAAAAAGGGGGCACACCGTTCTTTTGGCCTCACGCGGGGGCGTATTGGAGGAGGCGCTTGATCCGCGTGTACGGCGGGTGCGAATCGGGGGCTCTCTTTCCCCAAGCATCGCCTGGCGCGATTATCGGCTTCTTTTGCGCCTTTGCCGCGAGGAAGCGATCGAGGTCATCCACGGCCATACACGCGCCGTTAACCTTATCGCCCATTGGCTATCCCGAAAGGCAAATATCCCCTTCGTCAGCACGGTTCATTGGACCTTTTCCGCCAAGCAGCCGAAAAAGGCGCTTTCGCGGTGGGGGGAAAGGCAGCTGGCGGTCTCGCCGGATATCAAAGCGTATCTATTAGAAAAATATGCTACGCCGCCCGATCTTGCAGCTTGTACCGTCAACGGGATCGATACCGAGCACTTTAAAGGCGCTCGTAAAAAAGAGAAAACGCTTCTGCATATCAGCCGCCTCGATCGGGGGCGGGAAAGATGCGCCCGTCTTTTGCTTGAAATCGCCAAAGAGCTTGCCGAAGCGGGGGTATACGAGCGCCTTGATATCGTGGGAGACGGCGATTGCTTTACAGAACTATTGGAGCATGGCGAGGAAATAAACCGACGGATCGGAAGAGAATTTATCCACTTCTACGGGGGGCGCGCCGATACCGAGAGCTTTCTTGAAAAAGCGGCTTGCTTCGTGGGGGTTTCGCGCGCGGCGCTGGAAGCGATGGCGGCCGAATGTCGCGTTGTTTTATGCGGTAACGAGGGCTACGGGGGGATTTTTTCCCCAAAGGATGCAAAGCGCCACGCGAAAAGCAATTTTTGCTGTCGGGGGATGAGAGAGGCTACGGCAGAAATATTGCTTTTCGATCTTCTCCGCTTACCGACAACGGGCAACGGCGAAGAAAACCGCGCCTTTATTAAAAAACATTATACGGTTGCCCGCATGGCAAACGATGCCGAAAGGATGTACGCGTCGCTCCCCCCACGAAAAATAACAAGAAAAAAAGCCACCCTTTGCGGCTATTACGGCTATGGAAATTTGGGGGACGAGGCGATGCTTTCGGTGCTTTACGACCGCCTTACGGCCGCGGGATATTCGGTCAATATCCTTTCGGGACACCCGCGCGAAACGAAAAAGCGATACCCCCGCCGCGTCCTTCGGCGTTTCTTCTTTCCTTCGATTTTTTCGTCGCTTCTTTCTTCGGATCTTTTCGTTTTGGGCGGCGGCAATCTTTTGCAAAACGAAAGCAGCAACCGTTCGCTTTTTTACTATGCGTCTCTTGTGCGTATCGCCAAGCTTTTTCATAAACCGATATGGCTTCATTCGGTAGGTATCGGATCTTATCAAGGCGATTATGCAAAGAAAACAATTCAAAAAACGTTGGATATCTGCGACCTTGCCGTCTTTCGGACACACGCGGATCTTGATAAGGCGCGCGCCCTTTCCAAAAACCCGAATTTCTTTTTTTCACCCGACGCCGCGCTCTTTTTCCCCTTTGACCGATTTCCTAAAAAAGCGAGAAAAAGGCCAGCCGTCGCGGTATCGGTACGGGGCAAAAAAACGCTGCCCGAGGCCCTGCTTACCGCCCTTGAAAAAGAGGGGCTTGATCTCTTTTTCCTTGTGATGAATCCCCAAGATCTCGTCGCCGCGAAGGCTACCGCCCGCGGGCGGACGGTCTATGTCCCCCGCTCGGTAGGCGAAGCGATCTCGCTTCTTAGCGGCGCCTCGCTGGCGCTGGGAGAACGGCTTCATTTTGCCGTCTTTTCCTTCGGGCTCGGAGTTCCCTTTCTGTCGTTGGACGCATCCGAGAAGGTGATCGATTTTTGCTCTCTGATCACCCATGCCGCAAAAAGGGCGGGCTATTCGGATGCCAAGGGAATATACGAAAGAGGAAGCGCCAAGGATACGGCCGACACGCTTTACCAAAAGGCTATCTCCCTACTCTTGAAAAAAGAGTACGCCGACAAAAGGAATGCCGTTCATACGTCCTTTTTCCTTTCCTGACGAAAAGCCACGCCCAAACTTGGGCGTGGCTTTTTTCTTGGTGGGGAATCAACCGTTTTCTCTTGCAAAAGAAGCGTGTTTGTGTTAAAATAAGTAAAAAGATTTGCTTTTAGGAGGCATTATGAATATTTGTGTATACGGCGCCGCCAGCAACAAGATTGACCCCCTTTACGCAGAAAAGGTTGAGGAGCTGGGTAGGCTGCTTGCCAAAAGAGGACACGGCCTCGTTTACGGGGGCGGGGCGAACGGCCTTATGGGGGCGGTTGCCCGCGGCGTTTCCGCGGAGGGGGGAGAGATCCTCGGCGTTGCCCCCTCGTTTTTTAAGCCGGACGGGGTTTTATACACTGCGTGTACTCAATTCATCTATACCGATACCATGCGGGAAAGAAAGCAAGCGATGGAGGATCATTCCAACGCCTTCCTCGTCACCCCGGGCGGCATCGGCACCTTTGAAGAATTTTTTGAGATCTTAACGCTTCGTAAGCTTGGGCGTCACAAAAAGCCGATCGCCGTTTATAACCTCAACGGATATTTCGATCCAGCGCGCGCCCTGCTCGATCGCGCGGTGGAAGAAGGCTTTATGGATCACTGTGACGATTCGCTTTGCTTCTTTTCAAACGATCCCGAAGCGATCCTTTCGTATCTTGAAGCAAACGAATAAAAAAGAAAAACGGCGTTTGCCGTTTTTCCTTTAATGCGTTCTCGTCATACGCCCAATCTCTTTTCCGTCAACGAAAAGCACCATATCGGCGCTCGTCATCCCCGGCTCCATCACAAGGGTAACGCGGTGCCCGAAAGCGACCGCCTCCAAACGGTAAGCAACCTCGACAATGCCCCGTATTTCGTCATACACGTAGCCGTTGATTACAAGCTCGGTACGACCGAAGGAACGGTAGGCTGCAATATGCATCCCCTCGTAAACGGTATCGAAGAAGCAACGCTTGCGCGCCTTGGCGGGGCGAAGCGGTTGGCTTTCGGGAAGAGGGGGCGAGGGTTCATCCGTTTTTTCTTCGGCTACGGGCGCTTCCCCCTCGCTATTTTCCAGCAAGCGGCGAAAAAGAGCTTCTACCTCGGCTTTATCAAGCCTTGTGATCCTTGAAAGCGCGCGGCCGCCGAGAAATCCGCGGCACAGATTATACGTGATAAAAAGATGGGCGACGGTATCGATAAAGCCGAGCGTGCCGTAGCCAAGCAAGGAAAAGACAAAGATCAAAACCGTATCAAGCCCGTAAAGCGCCGCGGCGACGCCTAAGGCACCGTAATTTTTCTTCGACTTATACCAAAGATACACGTAAAGGGCGCAAAGGCAGAAGGAAAGAAAGATCCCTAGGGTGATAAACAGCGTTTCTCCGGTTGCGACCCCGATCGATTTGCCGTACAGAAAAGCGGCCGTCGGTGAAAAGGCGGCAAAAAAGAAATACATCGCCCCGCCCGAAAGGCTGATGACAAGATTGACGATGGCCAACACCGCAACGAAGCCGAGATCGGCCGTAGCGCGGCGATAGCGAAGGGCGTATCGCATTTCCTTTTCCATAGCGTTCTCCTTATTTTTTGCGTGTATGTTGCATTGTAGCATACTTTTTTCAAACTGTCAACGAAAGAGAGCATTTTCTATGACTTATCTTATCAGCGCCTGCCTTCTTGGATGCGCGTGCCGCTACGACGGACAAAGCAAGCCTATCTCCCCTTTGGTGAAAAGCCTTATGAAAAGAGCAACGCTTATCCCCGTCTGCCCCGAGATTCTTGGCGGTCTTTCAACCCCTCGCCCGCCTGCCGAGATCGTAGGCGATCGCGTTATAAACGCGAATGGGGTCGACGTGAGCGCCGCCTACCGAAAGGGGGCCGAGGAAGCGCTTTCTCTTGCAAGGCTCTATAACGCACAAGGGATCATCCTGCGAGACAGAAGCCCCTCGTGCGGGGTAGGAACCGTATACGACGGCAGCTTTTCCCGCCGACCGATCCCGGGGAACGGGATCACCGCCGCCCTCTTTCTGGAAGCGGGAATTCCGATTTACGGCGAGGGGAAGATTGAAGAGCTTCTTTCTCTTCTTTAAAATAATTTTAAAGAAAGGGTTGCAATCCTTGTCGAAAATGGTATAATAAATGTATAAAGTAATATATATGGGAAAGGAGTCCCTATGGAAGATTTTAACGAAAAGATCACCGGCTCGGGTATCACCATTAAGGTATTTGGGGTCGGCGGCGGCGGAAACAACGCCGTTGAATGGATGATCTCCAACAATATACACGGCGTTGAATTTATCGCCGTGAATACCGACGGGCAGGCCTTAAACGCCTCCCGCGCCTCCACAAAGATCGAGATCGGGCGCACTGTCACGCACGGCCGTGGCGCGGGCTCGAATCCCGAGATCGGCCGTCAGGCCGCCGAAGAGGATATCGAAGCCATCCGCGAGGCGATTGCGGGCGCCGATATGATCTTCGTTACCGCCGGCATGGGCGGCGGTACCGGTACCGGCGCTGCCCCCGTTATCGCGCATGAGGCGCACGCGGCGGGTATTTTGACGGTCGGTATCGTTACGATGCCCTTCTCCTTTGAGGGGAAAAAGCGCAATACGCAAGCAGAGGCCGGTATCGAAGCGCTTAGGCAGGAGGTCGACTCGCTGATTGTGATCCCCAACGATCGCTTAAAGCAGGTCTCCGAGGATAAAATCACCTTAGCCAACGCCTTTCGTATCGCCGATAACGTTCTGCTTCAGGGCGTTAGCAGCGTTTCCGAGCTGATCAACGTTCCCGGCTTCATCAATCTTGACTTTGCCGACGTCAGCACCATTATGAAGGACGCGGGCTTTGCCCATATGGGCGTAGGTATCGGGCGCGGGGCTGACAAAGCCGAAATGGCCGCAAAGCAAGCCATCTGCTCTCCCCTTCTTGAAACCTCGATCGCCGGGGCGACCGGTATTCTCGTCAGCATCACGGGCGCGCCTGACGTACCGCTTGACGATATTTCGCTGGCCTCGGATCTTATCGCGCGCGAAAGCCATCCCGACGCCAACATCATCTGGGGCGCGACCTTTGACCCCACGCTTTCCGACGAAATGCGTATCACCATTATCGCCACGGGCTTTGAAGGGGCCAAGCATCCGGTTTCCATGCAGCGCACCCCCGAAAGAAGCGCGATCGACAGCTTCTTTGCCGGACGTGAGGAAAAGAAGGAGGAGGCCATCCCGCCTCGCCAGACCCCCACGACCATCCTTTCGGACGAAGACTTTGAAGAGGTGATCAACGTGATTCATCACCCCTTTAAGGGCGCGAAGCGGGATCTTTGATCTTTTTTTGCCGAAACATCTTGTAATTTCTTATAAAATATGCTATAATTAAACTACCTAAAAAGGAGGTAAATACTATGAAAAAAACCATGATTCGCATTCTTTCACTCATCACCGTTCTCATTCTTTCTTGCGTAGCGCTTACCTCGTGTGGCCTCTTCCCGCCGACCGATCCCTTTGACGCGAAGGCCAACCTGGAAAGAAACGAATACCACGCAATGAAGATCGATAACGACGGCGCAGAAACGGTTCTCCTTCTCGGGCTCCTCGCCGCCGACGTTGACGATTTTACCTGCGTCGTAACCGGTGAAAAGGACGGCGAGTACGTCGCGATCATCTATTTTGAAACCGCTGATCACGCCAAAGCCGAGTTCGAAGACGTAGAAGAATACGCCAAGGACCGTTCCAATTACAAAGCGGATTGGAAGATCAAGCAGATCGGCTCGATCGTTTATTACGGCTCTGAGCTTGCTATTAAAGCAGCCTCGAAATAAAGAATAAAAAAGGGCGACACCGCAGTGTCGCTCTTTTCTTTTTTATTTTATCAGCTCTTTTTCGGTGAAGCGGTATTTCTTTCCGCAAAAGCGGCAAAAGGCCTCCAGCTCGCGGGGATGCCCCTCGGCTTCCTCCTCGTTCAGCATTTGCAAAATTTCCTTCTCGCCAACGCGCAGGATACCTTTATGCATACGCTCGCGGCTGCAATCGCAGACGTAGGCAGTCTCTAACTCGTCAAACACGTCGAAGGGGATATTCTTCATCGCGATCTCGGCGATATCGCCAACGCTCATTTTGTTGGAGAAAAGGCGGGAGATATCCGAAAGATTGCGGGCGTTTTCCTCTAAATGAGTAATGACCTCGGGATCGGCGAAGGGCAAAAGCTGCACCAGCACCCCGCCTGCCGAGAGGCAGGTCTTATCCCGATCGACCGTGACACCAAGGGCACAAAGGGTCGGAACCTGCTCGCTTTCCGCAAAATAGCGCGTAACGTCCTCGGCGATTTCACCGCTTTGCAAAACGACCGTACCGATATGCGGTTCCCCTTCCCCGTCTTCACGAATGACCGAGAGGGTCCCTTGTCCGACGGCGGCGCCGACGTCCAGCTTCTTGTTGGCCTTACGCGGCGGGTCGGCCATCGGGTTTTCGATATATCCCTTTACGTTCCCGAAATAATCGGCAACGGCCAGCATCTTGCCGATCGGACCGTCCCCGCTCAGCGAAAAGGTGATGCGATTCTTTTCTTCGCCCATCAGCGACCCCACCATCGAAGCGGCGGTCAAAAGGCGGCCGAGGGCGGCCGTCGCCGTCGGCTCGGTCTTATGATACGAAATCGCGGTGTTCACGATATCGGTGGAATCCAGCACCAGAATGCGGGCGCTGCCGTCCTGCGACATGCCCCGTAAAAGCTTACCCATTTTCTATCCTCGTTTATTGATCTTTTTCGGCGCGCGCCGCAAAGAATAGGCGCTCACACGTTTTGTCTGCCCCATCGGTATAAGGGGCGTCTCCCACCGAAAGGGTCGTAAAACCTGCCGCCGCAAGCTCTCGGCGCAGGATCCTTTCGGTATACATTTTTTCACGGCAAAAATCGTTATCCCTGCGGTAAAGCCCGTTTTTTTCCTTGGTGAAAAGCGTAATATCAAAGACCACGCTGCGGCTTTTCTCGGAATATTCGTTCTGCCAGATGCAAACGGCGTCCTTTTCTTCGAAGGTATAGGTATTATTGCCATAGATATGCTTGAATTTATAAGGACTGTTGACGTCGAAGAGGAAAAGCCCGCCCGGCACAAGATAGTTATGTACCAGGGAAAAGCAATCCCGAAGCTCAGAAAGCGTTGGCAGGTGATTGATGCTGTCAAGGCAGCATACCACGGCCTCCACCGTCCCATAAAGCTCAAAGCCCTGCATCGGTTGGCATAGCCAAAGGATCCGCTCGTCCACCCGGTTTTCGATGGCCTTCTCACGCGCGATGTTCAACATTTCGTGCGACAGATCGATCCCGATCATATCGTAGCCGCGTTTTGCCAGCTCCACCGTCATACGGCCGCTGCCGCACCCAAGGTCAAGCACAGCATCGACCTTCCCGTTAAAGCGCTGTGAAAAGGCCTCTTCGATCCCGTCGGCCCATTTGGAATAATCAAGGTCTGCGTTCCAAAGGTCGTAATAAGGGGCGAGCAGACTGTATATCCCCTCACTCACCGGCGTCTTCCTCTAAGCGCTTTAAGAGAAGCTTATAGCCGCCGTCACGCTTTAAGCAACGGCTGACGCGGCTGATCGTGGCGGTTGAAAGCCCGGTCTCGGCCACGATATCGTTATAAAGATTTCCTTCTTTGAGAAGAAGCGCAACGCGGAAACGGCGCGCCATCTCTTCTTTCTCGGCCTTACTGCAAAGGTCATCCAAAAAAGCGATACATTCCTCCTCGTTCTTTAAGAGGAGCATAGCCTTACAAAGTAAATGAATGTTCTCTTCGTACGTCATTTTTTCTCTCCTTTTGTAAAAGAAACTTCACAGATATTGTTTCATCAAAGAAACGGCGATCTCGATTCCGTCGTGAAGACTGGCTATCTCCACCCATTCGTCGCGGGTGTGCGAACGGTCTCCGCGATAAACACCCACGGCAACCGACGGGATCCCCATGGACATCGGAATATTGCAATCGGTCGAGCCGGGATCCAAGCGGATGCTTTCTCCCGTTATGGCCTCAATAATCGCGCGCGACCCCTTTATAAGCTCGGTAAGCTTTTCTTCGTCCACTCCACGGCTGCAGGGGCGGTCTCCCACCCGCTCAACCGAGATAGCAACACCGTCTTGATTGGCATTTTGAAAGATCGTTTGAAACTTTTCTTGCATGGCTTCCAGGCAAGTAACCTCGTCGGATCGGTATTCGCAAAGCATCTCGGCGTCCTCAGCAATGGTATTGACGCTGGTTCCCCCCTTGATCGTACCGACGTTGTAAGTGGTCTTACTGCCTTCCTTTTTCGGTACCTCGATCGCATAGATCTTTTCAATGATGCCCGCCAAAGCGGCGATCGCGTTTTTGTTTCCAAAACGGTTAAAGGAATGCCCCCCCGCCGTTTTTGCACGAACAAGGTAACGGTGAGAGCCGACGCATTTGGTCACCATTAACGCGGTCTGGCTATCGAAGGTAACAAAACGCCCCATTTTAGCGCCGTATTTTTCACAAAGGGCACGTACGCCTTTAAGGTTGCCAAGCCCCTCTTCACAGGAATTACAGACAAAAAGCATCGAACGGTCGGACTTCACATTTTGATCCTTACAGTACTTAGCCGCCGCCAAAAGCACGGCAAGGCTGGCGGTATCGTCCCCAACCCCGGGGCAATAGGCGATCCCGTCCTTTTCGTAATA
>JAZRFI010000125.1:0-9914 GCA_045661285.1 Eubacteriales bacterium
GGGGCCGCAACGGGCTTTACCTCAACCTTGGGGGCAGCGGCCGCAAAAGGCTTGGCCTGCAAAAAGGGCTTAGCCTGCACAGCCGGCTTTTCCTCGATCACGGGGGCGGCGGGCGCCTCTTCCTTCACGGCGGGGGTTTCCTTCACGGCAGGTGCTTCCTTAACGGCGGGCTCTTCGACAGGGGCGGGCTCGGTTACGGGGGCGGCGGGCGCTGCCTCTTGCTTAATCGGCTCGGCCACCGGTGCCTCTACTTCTTTTTTCTTGCGGAAAAGACTAAAAAGACCCATAAAATCCCTCTTTCTGCCGACGGCTTTCCCTCGGCTTTATAGTTTATAGCTTTATTATATAATCTTTTTTATTGGATTGCAAGTTGTATTTTGTATTTTTTCCGCATTTTTTGGTTATTTTTTTGAAAAAGAGGCGAGGATAGCCGCCCGCGCGGAAAAAAGGGGGCGCAAAGAAGCTTTATCGGCAGCCTTTTTTATCCACAGACAAGCTTCCCCGCGCGTTTTATCCTCTTTTCATTTCTTTTGTAAACTTCACATTACACAAAAAAGGGCGTTTTTTTCGTAAATATCATAAAAAAGGGGCTCGGCTTTTCTTGCCGAGACCCTTTTCTTTTTTTATTCTCAGAAAGCGAAATATTCCTTCGCGTTCTTGTAGCAGATGCCTTCAACGATCTGCTTTAAGTGCTTCCCATCGTTCGGATACTCGCCGTTTTCGACCCATTTGCCGATAAGGTTGCAAAGGATACGGCGGAAGTATTCGTGGCGGGGATAGGAAACGAAGGAACGGCTGTCGGTCAGCATGCCGACGAAGCGACCGAGGATCCCAAGGTTTCCAAGGGCCTGCATCTGCCCCTCCATGCCGTCACGCTGGTCGTTAAACCACCAGCCCGAGCCGAACTGGATCTTTCCGGCGGTCGGTGCGCTTTGGAAGCAGCCCATAATGGTCGCCAGGACGTAGTTATCCTTCGGGTTGAGCGTGTAGAGAATGGTCTTCGGCAGGCAATCGTCCATCGCCAGAATATCGAGGAAGCCGGCCAGGTTTGCGGCGATCTCGCTGTCGTTAAGCGAATCGAAGCCGGTGTCGGCCCCCAGCAGACGGTACATTTTCGTGTTATTGTTGCGAAGCGCGCCGATATGCAGCTGCATCGTCCAGTTGCGCTTAACGTACTCGGCCGCCAAATGCTTTAAGACGGCGGTGCGGAAAATATCGGCCTCACGGGCGCTGATCTCTTCCCCGTTCACGCGCTTTTCAAAGACGGCGGCGGCATCCCCCACCGTGCAGGGCGCGGCCTCCAAGGCGTGGTCGGACAAGCGGCAGCCGTGGGTATGGAAGAATTCAACGCGGTCGGTCAGCCAGGTAAGCAGCTCCCCGTAGGTCTTCACACCGGTCTTTTCAAGATAAGGAAGGAAGGTGTCCTTGCCGATCTCAACCGCCTTATCCGGCCGGAAGGTGGGCAGAACCTTGGTTTCGAAGGGGCGAAGCGCCTCATGGTATTCCAGGGTATCGAGCGGGTCGTCGGTCGTGCAGATGGTCTCTACGTTCGAGCGGCGGATAAGCGCCTTGGCGCGGAATTCCTCAGTCGCCAGCTTTTCGTTACAGATACGGAAGATCTCCTCGCAGTTATCCTCGCTAAGCGGTTCTTTGACGTCGAAGTAACGCAGAAGCTCAAGATGCGTCCAATGGTAAAGCGGGTTGCCAATGAGAAGAGGAAGCGTCTTGCTCCACATCTTCCACTTTTCCAGCCCGTCGCGGTCACCGGTGATATACTCCTCGGGAATGCCGTTCGAGCGCATCTGGCGCCACTTATAGTGATCCCCGCCGAGAAAGAGATCGTAGGTATCGCGGAACTGATAGTTGTCGGCGATCATTTTGGGCTGCAGGTGGCAGTGATAATCGATGATCGGCAACCCCTCTGCATACTCGTGATACAGCCGTCTTGCCGTTTTGGTGTTCAGCATAAAATCTTCGGTGATAAAGCTTTTCGAGGCCATCTTATTTCTCCATCCTTCTCCATCGGAATTGATTTGCTTCATTATACCACCCTTTTTTCGCTTCGTCAATGGCAGAAAAAGAAAAAGCAAGAGAAAAAATGCTTATAAAAAAGGCATAAGCACCGCATTGAAGGGCGAGTGTTTTCTTTTATTTTTAATCCTTCTCTGTTAAACGATCCTATATTCCTTCATCTTACGTAAAAGTCTTTTCGCGCGTTTTCTTAAATAGGAATGCTCAACGGGAACACCCCTTTTATACCATAACAATTCGGAATAAAGTGCATACATTTCAAGCTTTACGTCGCAATACTCGGAAACCTTAACCTTGCTTTTGTAGATCTTGTACAGATGCATTTTTTTACCGTATCCCGCCGTTAACGCAAAAAGCTCGTATTCGGGATCCGCCCACATAACGTTAAAGGGATCCACGACCGAAAGCAATTCCATAGTCCTTTTATCAACAATAAAGTTCGGCATCCAATAGTCACCGTGAATAAGCGTTGGCGGGAATATTCTTTCCGAAAAGATCTTATCGAAATTTCGGTAAGAAAGCTCAACCGCCTTCATAACGATCTCATCCAGCGCATTCTCGGCATATTTTGCTTTCGAGAAAGCATAGATCTCATCGCAAAACGCGCCGTAATAATCCTGCCACGTATCGTACGTAGCATCGTTATAGATCCCGAACTTATCGTTGTGCGCCCTTTGAATGACCAAAAGATTATTTATAATGCTTTTTGCAAGATGCCTTTTGCGAAAGCTGTATTTAACCGATTTATCGGCACCGCTGATCCCGGGTATGTACTCCATAGCAAGAATGCCCACCCCTTCGGATTCCTCAAAAAAATAAACCTTTGGAATTTTGCTTTCGGTTTTCTCTTTCAGAAAGGAAAGCATCTCAAATTCCTGCCGCATAAGCTCCGGGTGTGAACTGATTTTAACCGCTATTTCTTTCGGATACGCATTGCAGCTTACCCGATAAACAGAACCGCTTGCGCCCTTCCCGATCGGAGAAATCTCCGCTACGGAGACACCGAGCCTTTTATGCATGGCGGCCTTGATCGTTTTTTCCGTATTCATCATAAGCTCCTTAAGGATGATTTCACGCTATTATTTTTTATTATATCACAAAATCGGCAGAGGAACAACGCCTCTGCCGAAAAAGCTTATATTCAGGTTCGGTAGCCTTTTTTATAACGCTCAAAGAATCCGCTTAACGGTGGTGCCGTCACCCTTTAAAAGAAGCCCCTCCCCCAAAACGCCGCGCACGCGGCAAAGCGGGTAGGTCTGCGCGCCCCTGCCGATGATAACACCGGGGCAAAGCACCGAGTTGCAGCCGATCTCGGCGTAGTCACCGAGCATCGCGCCCACCTTTTTAAGACCGGTTTCGATCTTTTCGTCGTCCCCGTGTATGGTGACAGGCTTTTTGTCACCGCGCACGTTAGAGCAGATGACCCCCGCGCCCATATGGCTGCGGTAGCCGAGGATCGAATCCCCCACGTAATTGTAATGAGGAACCTGCACGCCGTCAAAGAGAATGGCGTTTTTGATCTCGGTGGAATTCCCGATCACGCAGCCCTCTCCGATCAGCGCGTTGCCGCGGATATAGGCGCCGGGGCGCACCTCGGTCCCACGCCCGATGATACAGGGCCCTTCGATCGTGGCGGTTTTGGCGATTTTCACGTCCTTGGCAATATAGACCCCCTCGCCGATCTGATCGTATTCATCGGATGAAAGCCCCTCGGCCAGCCCTTTAATGAAATCCCCGATATGCGGCAAAGCCTCGTGCGGATAGGTCGTTTTTGTAAGAAGCGGCGCCGCCGCGGTATGCGAAAGATCGAAAAGATCTACCGTCTTGATCAGTTTTCCCATAGATCAGCCTCTCTTCAATTTATATTTTTCATTTCGTTTTCATTGTACCCCCTCGCCTCTTATTTGTCAAGCAACCGCCGCGCGCGCTCAAAAAAGCGGGCTGCTACTTGCCAAAAAGAGAAAAGCGTGCTACAATGATAAAAAAATCATTACGGGGAATAACGATGATAGAAGCAAAAGCAGAGCTGGCGGTCATTGGCGCCGGCCACGCGGGGATTGAAGCGGCCTTGGCAGCTGCCCGTCTTGGCATTGATACGGTTCTTTTTACCATATGTCTTGACGCCGTTGGAAATATGCCCTGCAACCCCTCGATCGGCGGAACCGGAAAGGGGCATCTCGTTTATGAGATCGACGCCCTTGGGGGCGAGATGGGGCGCGCGGCAGACGCTGTGATGCTGCAATCCCGTACCCTCAACCCCGGCAAGGGGGCGGCGGTGCAGGCCAAACGCATCCAAGCCGACCGCATGGCCTATCGCGCGTATATGAAGGCGGTTCTTGAAAAACAGGAAAATCTGCGTCTTCGCCAAGCCGAGATCACCGAGATCGCGGTGGAGGATGGGCGCGTTGTGGGGGTTAAGACCGCGCTTGGCGAGCTTTTTTCGGTATCGGCGGCCATTCTGGCAACCGGCACCTTTTTGTCGGGCGAGATCTTCGTAGGGCACAATTCCTACCCCGGTGGGCCCGACGGTATGCTGCCCGCCAATCAGCTTTCCTCTTCGCTTTCTTCGCTTGGGCTTACGATGCAACGCTTCAAAACCGGCACGCCCGCGCGGATCATGCGCCGCTCGATCGACTTTTCCAAAGCCGAGATCCAGCCGGGAGAATGGCCCGTCACGCCTTATTCGGCAGACAGCGACGCCGACGAGCTGAATCAAAGAGAGCAGCTTCCCTGCCATATTGTGTACACAAACGAAAAGACCCATACCATTATACGGGAAAATTTAGAAAAAAGCGCCCTCTTTTCGGGCAAGATCACGGGCACGGGGCCGCGCTACTGCCCCTCGATCGAGGATAAGGTGACCCGCTTTGCCGATAAAGAAAGGCATCAGCTGTTTATTGAACCGACCGGCAAGGATACCGAGGAGATGTATCTGCAAGGCTTCAGCACCTCCATGCCCCCCGCCGTTCAGTACGAGATGCTTCATTCGCTTCCCGGCATGGAAAAGGCCGAGATGACCCGTTACGCCTACGCCATCGAATACGATTGCATCGACCCCACCGAGCTGTATCCGACGCTTGAAACCAAAAAGATCAAGGGGCTTTACGGCGCGGGGCAATTCAACGGCACCTCGGGCTACGAGGAGGCCGCCGCCCAAGGCCTTATCGCGGGGATCAACGCCGCCCTTTCGCTTCGCGGGCGTGAGCCGCTGGTGCTTACGCGCCCCTCCTCGTATATCGGGACGCTTATTGACGATCTCGTAACCAAGGGCACCAAGGAGCCCTACCGTATGATGACCTCGCGCTCGGAATACCGCCTGCTTCTGCGGCAGGATAACGCCGACCGCCGCCTTACTCCCATCGGCCGCAAGGTGGGGCTTATCAACGACGCGCGATACACAGCCTACCAAAAAAAGCAAGAAGCGATCGAGGGGGAAAGCAAGCGCCTTTATAGCGTGATCGTTCCACCGAGTGAAGAAAACAACGCCTATCTTGCCTCGCTCGGCTCGACGGCGCTTTGCACGGGCGCCCGCCTTTCCGAGCTTCTCCGCCGCCCCGAGCTGACCTATGAAACCCTCGCCCCCTTGGATCGGGAACGCCCCGCGCTCCCACCCTCGGTCACCCTTACGGTACAGATCGACCTGAAATACGAGGGCTACTTAAAGCGCGAGGAGGCCGAGGTAAAGCGGCAGGCAAGGCTTGAGGAAATGACCCTGCCGAGTGATATTGATTACACCGCCATTCGCGGGCTTCGGCTGGAAGCGGCGCAAAAGCTTCAAAAGCTTCGCCCCCTTTCGGTGGGGCAGGCCGCGCGCATCAGCGGGGTCAATCCTGCCGACATCAGCGTTCTCTTGATCTATTTAAAAAAATAAGACACCGAAAAAGCACCCCCTACATATACTGAAAAAAGAGGCGGTCTATCGCCCGTTCGATGGGGGTGCTTTATGTGTAACCGTGGTTTTTTAAAGGTAGTCAGCATCGGCGTTCTTTCCTTTTCGCTGGGGATCCTTCTTTCTTTTTTTATCCCCGAAAAAATCCTCGTCGTGCTGATGGCACTTCTCATTATGGCGATGGGCGCGCTTTGTCTTGTAAAGAAATAGGCAGGTACCGCTTATGAAGATCATCGTTTTTCGCTCTCCGCGTTTTTTATCCCCGCTTCTTCGAAAAATATTCGGGATCCGCAAAAAGCCGTGATCCAAAAAGAAAAACGCCCCGCGGGGCGTGTTTTCTTTTATTGCTCGGCGTAAATGCCGTCCACCAATTCCTGAATATGCACGGCGCGCTCGGCGTAGAAATAATCGCACTTCCCCCTCTTGATCAGATCGGTGAAATGCTTGATCTGCTTTAAGTACAGATTGCCTTTTTTGCCGTATTTAACGACCGGCTTTACCTCCACGCGGCTTTGCGCGGCATCGTAATCCCCTTGGGGCGCATAAACGTGGGTCAGCTTACCGACCTCCTCTTGCCCAAGCGTTCCCATACAAAGGATATTTCCCTTCGTGCCGTAGATCTCCAGCTTGCTGTTCGAGGCCTTGTCGGGCACGTTGAAGCTTACGTCTACGTGACCGAGCACGCCGCTCTTCGTTTGGAAGGCGACGAGTGCCGAATCCTCTACCTCGTAAGAGAAGCTGCGCGTTGCGTAGAAGGACTTGGTCTTTACGATCTCCTCCCCGAGAAGATACTCGGCCAGCTCGAAGCAATGAACGCCAAGGTCCATAATGGCCCCGCCGCCGCCCAGCGCCTTCTTCTGACGCCAAGCACCTTCAATATCAGGGTACCAGCAGGTAAACTGCAAGCGAATGCTGCTCACCTGCCCGACCTTATCCTTGGCGATCATTCTTTTAGCCGATTCGTGCAGGTTGTGATATTTCATCATATACCCGACAAAAAGGAGCTTTTTCGCCTTTTTGAAGGCGTCGAGCAGCTCTTTTCCCTCCTTGGCGCTGAGGGCGATGGGCTTTTCCACAAAAACGTGCTTGCCGTAGCGAAGCGCCAGCATCGCCTGCTCGTAATGGCAAAAGACGGGCGTGCCGATATAAACGGCGTCACATTCTTCCTTTTTCAGCATTTCCTCCACGTCGCCGTAGCAGGGAACGCCGTACTTTTTCGAAACCGCCTCGCCAACCGCCGCATTTCTCTCCATCAAGGCAACCAACACATTTTCTTTGTCCTCTAAAAGCGCGGGGATCGTTCTTCGGTCGGCAATACCGCCGGCCCCGATAACACACCATCTGATCATTTTTTCTTACCTCTTTTTTAGCATTTTAGAAAAAATTATTTGTAAAGTTTTGTTTTCTTTAAATAGCAGAGATTGGGTTTTGCTCGTCAAAAAACTTATTTCTCTGCCTTCTTATCGAGAAAGATCTTCGTCCATTCCGCGCTTGCCTTGTAAAAATCAGTGTCGATCGCAGCGCAATCTTCATACAAGCGCCGGGCGGCGGAAAGAAGCTTTTCGGTGTTTACGGGCTTAATTTCGGGAAGGATGCGCTTATAATTATGATAGCAGATCTTTTCAAGCGTTTCGGCGGGAAGGTCAAGCCCACGGATCACGCGGTTTCCGTAGCAGGGGGTCACGAATTCGCTGTGGTCGTGCGTAAGCGCCAAGCGCACCATCTCGATGATCTCGGCGTTAAAATTCTTGGTATCGTTACAGTCGGTACCGAACACGATGCGGTCGGCGTACTTGATAAAGAAGTCGCGCCACTCGCCAATTCTTTCGGAAAAGTTCGGGTACATCTCTACCCCCGGCGTCAAATCGAAGCAAACGTTCGGGTAGGTGTCAAGCACACGCGCCCCCTCTTTGATGTCGGCCGAAAGGAAGAAGAAATGCGCGAATACGACCCGAAGGCAGGGGTTTTTGTCAAGCCGTTCAAAGGCTTCCTTATAAATTTCCTGCTTCGGCAGATATCCCTCGTAGAAATAGCCCCAGTTACGTCTTTTTTCCTCTTCGGTCAGCTCTCTCTTCACCCACATATGCTCGGGGTCGTTTAAGTGGATACAAAGCGGGGTGCCGTTTTTTTCAAGATAAGAGAACATCGCGTCGTAACGGGGATCGTTGATGCCGTGCCCAAGATCCTTGCGGGTATCGGGGTCGAACATCAGCTTAATGCCGTCGCACCCCATATCGAGAAGCGCCTTGACCTGGGTTTCATAAGGAATATCCTTATAGATATCCTCGGGGAAATTATGGATCATGCCGTAAGCGGAAAGATTGGCACCCTTGAAATTCTTTTTCCAGTAAAGAACCGAAAGGTTATAACAGATAGCCCGATAGGTAAGCGACTGAAGCGTGATGTCGGTCAGCCCGCATCCCGAGATCAGGTCAAGATACTTTTCGCAGCTTTCAAAATCAATATTGCTCATATGCACGTGCATATCGGCAAATTTATCCAAGCTATATCGTTTCATTACTTTCTCCTCACTACACATCGTTTATTTTATGGGATCGCCCATCTTGTAAAGACATTCCTTGGTCCATTCCGCGCTTGCCCTATAAAAATCAGAATCGATCGTAGCGCAATCCTCATACAGCCGTTTGGCGGCAGAAAGAAGCTTTTCGGTGTTTACCGGCTTAATTTCGGGGATGATCCGCTTATAGTTATGATAGCAGATCTTTTCAAGCGTCTCGGCGGGAAGGTCAAGCCCACGGATCACGCGGTTTCCGTAGCAGGGGGTCACGAATTCGCTGTGGTCGTGCGTAAGCGCCAAGCGCACCATCTCGATGATCTCGGCGTTAAAATTCTTGATATCGTTACAGTCGGTTCCGAACACGATGCGGTCGGCGTACTTGATAAAGAAGTCGCGCCACTCTTCAATCCTTTCGGAAAAGTTCGGGTACATCTCTACCCCCGGCGTCAGATCGAAGCACACGTTCGGATAGGTGTCAAGCACCCGCGCCGCCTCTTTGATATCAGCCGAAAGGAAGAAGAAATGCGCGAATACGATCCGAAGGCGGGGGTTTTTGTCAAGCCGTTCAAAGGCCTCTTGATAGATCTCTTCCTTCGAAAGATACCCCTCGTAGAAATAGCCCCAGTTACGGCTTTTCTCATATTCGGTCAGCTCACGCTTCACCCACATATGCTCGGGGTCATTTAAGTGGATACAAAGCGGAACGCCGTTTTCTTCAAGATACGAAAACATCGCGTCATAACGGGGATCGTTGATGCCGTGCCCAAGCCTCTTGCGGCTACCGGGGGCGAACATCATCTTAATGCCGTCAAACCCCATATCAAGAAGCGCTTTGACCTGGGTTTCATAGGGAATATCCTTATAAATATCGGTGGGGAGGTTATGGATCATGCCGAAAGCGGAAAGATTGGCGCCCTTGTAATTCTTTTTCCAATAAAGGACCGAAAGATTATAGCAAAAGGCGCGATAGGTAAGTGACTGAAGCGTGATGTCGGTCAGCCCGCATCCCGAGATCAGGTCAAGATACTTTTCGCAGCTTTCAAAATCAATATCGCTCATATGCACGTGCATATCGGCAAATTTATCTAAGTGATAATTTTTCATGGTAATCCTCCCCGAAAATATGTAAATTAAGTGTAGCACAGAAAAGCAGGAATTTCAATAGCTTCCTCGCAACAAAGCAATCATTGCAAACAAAAAAGCGCACGCGTAGCGTGCGTTGCGTGAAAATCAAAGAGAAAGATTCTTGACGGATCCCGGGGGATATGCTATACTTCTTTTATCGTCAAAGACTTTCGCAAACCACGAAAAACAACACGAGGTAAAGCTTATGCTGCTTGCTTCCCATCTGGTCAAGGCTCACGACGCTTACGGGCTGAAAGGCACCGTCGATATTCTGGAAAAGGCCGGCTTTCAAGCTATTGATTTTAGCTTAGAGCTGGAAGAATATTATACCGAAGCGCACGACGAAGCGTT
>JAZRFI010000126.1:0-10560 GCA_045661285.1 Eubacteriales bacterium
ACGTTTTCGACGAAATCCGAAAAGCCGATGCCGATGCGATAGCTTTCGTTCCCCTCCTTGATATAGGCGTAAAGCTTTTTGTCAAACACGCCCATATGGATCGAGTGGATGCCTTGGTTTAAGCTGTTTTGCATCAGCATAACGAAAACCGGCAGAAGCCCGAAGTTGTTGGGGGCGGCGACGAAGGTGGTGTTCGGCAGGGTGGAAAGGATCTTGGGGAAGCCCCGCCCGTGCCATTCGTGGTGAGGGGCGTGATAGGGCTTGGTGAAGGTGCGGGTGGCAAAAAAGCTTTCCGCGATCCTTCTTAGGCGACGGTAGCCCCGCCGATCCTTTTTCAGCGACGGGGGGAAGGGGCGGGAAAAATACTCGCGGATGAGAGGAAGCAGATTTCCCTGCTGGTACAGCTCGCAGTTTCCGGCGTTGCAGCAAAGAACGATGCCGTTTTCGGGGCAGATCCAGATGTTTTGCCCCAGCATCCCGTTGCAAAGCAGGCTTTTGCCGTCCTCGGCCACCCAGATCTGATAGCCGTAGCTGTAAGGCCCCAGCTTTTCGGGGGTCGCCTTATGCGGGCGGCACATCTCGTCGATCCATTTAGCGGGGATCAGGCGGCGACCCTTATACATTCCGCGCGAAAGGATCAATTCACCAAGCTTGAGCATATCACTAGGGGCAAGGTAAAGCCCCCAGCCGCCCTTGGTGATGCCGCGGGGGCATCGTTCCCAAACGATATCGTCGATCCCCAAGGGCTCAAAAAGGGGGGGGCGCAGATAATCGGGGAGCGATTGCTTCGTGATGCGTTCGATCACCGCCGAAAGCATATAGGAATTCATGCTGTTGTAGGCAAAGCCCGTGCCGGGGGTAAAGGAGGGGACCGCATCGAAGAAGGAACGGATCCAATCCTCGCTCGTGACCGAGCCGGTCTCGGCAAAAGGCACGCCGCTTGACATCGAGAGCAGATGGCGAATCGTGATCAACCGGCTTTTACCGCCGTAAAGCGGAGAGAGCTTGTCGGGAAAGAGCGTATAAAGCGGGGTGTCAAGCGAAAGCTTCCCCTCGTCGATCAAAAGCCCGACGGCAAGCCCCGTAATCGTTTTGCAGACCGAATGGGTCAGATGCCGTACGGAAAGATCGTATCCGGGGGCGGCTACCGCCAGAAAGGGCTTTCCCCATCGGCTGATCGCAAGCGTATGAAGCGCAATGCCGCGGTCACTCTCCAAGGCCTCTAAAAACTCGCGCAAATACGAGGAGGAGAGCCCTATTTCCTCTGGGCGAACACGTACCGAGGGGGCCTCGGCTCGCTTGGCAATGCGAAGCTTTTGCGGTGTGTAGGGGATCTGCGTGCCGTCGGTGCTTCCGCGCACGAAAACGCGGTACAGAAGCGAAAGCGCGCGCCGTTGTCTTCTCAGCTCCATTTTTTCCTCCTCCTTCTCTTTTATACGGATTTTCTCTTTACTATTATTGTATCACCGTTGCCCCTAAAAAACAAGCGACCGAAGAAAAAATAAAAAAGAAGCAGAGGAACCGGAAAGAATGCGCGGTTTACAACGTGGGGGCGAGCACCGGTCGTCCGTTTTATAAAAAAAGAAGACCCGTGGGTCTTCTTTTTGATTTTATTTGGTCCGAAGTCCTTTCGGGTAGTGGTTTTTGGCGACCCCGTCGCTGACCTTCGCCCCACCCAGCGGCACGCCGCAGCAAAGAAGGGCGGCATACCCGCGGGCAAGCTCGGTTGGGACGGTTTCGCCCCGCAGGTAAGCGGTCATCTCGGGGCTCTCCCACGAAAGATCCAGCTTGCGGTAGAAGCAAGAGCCGAGGGCGGAAAAGAGGTGGTGGTGCGGCAAAAAGACGCGCCCGCGCAGATTGCCGAGGCACACGCCGCTTCGTATCACGCCGCGCGGCGGCAGTGCGAGCGCCGCGGGAGAAAGGATCTCTTCCCCCAAGGCGGTAAGCTCGCCCACCTTGTCGATCGGCAGCATCTCGGAAAGCGCTTTCTTGATCTCGGTCTCGTCCTTCTTGGCGACGGGTCGGCGCGCATCCTTATAGAGAAGACCGCCCGCCCCGCCCGCCGTGCGGCGAAAGAGGGCGATAAACTGCCCTTCGCCGGGGCTTTTGTGCGGATAAAAGCGGCGGCAGAGCGAAAGATCGACCGTATCCGAAAGCGAAAGCCCGGGGGCGGTGACCGCCGAAACCGCCTCTTTTACGGGAATTAACACAAAATCGGGGTGGGTCGCTAAAAACCACAGAACGTTCTCTTCGTTTTCTTCGGGCGCGAAGGTGCAGGTCGAATACAAAAGCTGCCCGCCCTCCGCTACGGTCTTTGCGGCGCAAGAAAGGATCATCCTTTGCCGTTCGGCGCAAAGGGTAACGTTCTCGGGGCTCCATTCGTTCTTTGCCTCGGGATACTTGCGGAACATGCCCTCGCCCGAGCAGGGGGCGTCTACCACCGTAAGATCGAAAAAGCGGTCGAAAAGCGAAGCGATCGCTTCGGGCCCCTCGTTCATCACCACCGTGTTGCAAAGCCCAAGCCGCTCAACGTTGCCAAGCAGAGTCAAGGCGCGCGAGCGCACGTATTCGTTGGAAACAAGCAGGCCGCCCGCGCCGATCTTTTCGGCCAGCTGCCCGCTTTTTCCGCCGGGGGAGGCGCAAAGATCAAGCGCGCGTATCCCTTCCTCTACCGTCACCGCTTCGATCGCCGCCATGGCAGAGGGGTCTTGCATATAATACATCCCCGCGTGGTGGTGCGGCAGATTTCCCGCCCTCGCCCCCTCGGGAATGAGGTAGCCCCCGTCGGCAAAGGGGAGCTTTTTTGGTGAAAAAGGGAGAAGCGAAAGCAGCCCCTCGGGCGTGATCTTTTGCCGGTTCACCCGCAAGGCGTGGCGCGCGGGGGAATTCATCGTCTCGCAAAAATCGCTATATTCTTCCCCCAAAATATCTTTCATTCGTAAAAGAAACTTTTCAATCATCACGCTTCTCCTCTCGAATGGACGAAAGCGCCGCGCGATATTCCTCCTCGCTGTAAACGAGGTTCAGGGCGCCAAGCAGGGCGTTCGGCGAAAGGTCGGGCGGCAGGGAAAGCTTGCGGCAAAGCGCTTCACGCAAGTGGGCGCTTCCTTCGCCCCCCAACAGCCCGTCGCTATAAAGATCGGCCTTGGTAAGCGAAAGACCGTTCCCTCTTTTTCCCTCGCCAAAGAAGGGGCGAAGCAACGAAAGCAGGGTATCGTTATCGGTACCCTCAACCCCGAGGAGCCCCGATTTGCCCGCCACTCTTTTGCGCTTTTCCTTGCCCGCCACGGCGGGGATATACAGATGAAACACCTTTTCCTTCGGCAAGCATTCGGAGAGGAAGGAGCGGATCTGGCGGCCGCCGCCGTCGCTATCGGTCAGAACGATCACCCCGCCCCCCTCGGCAATCTTTCGCAAAAAAGCGATGCGATCCCCTCGGTTGAAAAGCGAAAAGCCGCCAAGCGGAATGACCTGCCCCGAAATAAGGCTGTCAAGCTTGACCTTGTCGTATTTCCCCTCCACGAGGATGGGGAGCGAAACGCTTGGCTTTTCCATCAGGTTTTTCCTTTCTCCCCGCCTTGGCATAGCCCCGCTTCCTTAACGGGGCAGGTGTGGCAGGCGGGATTTTTCGCGGTGCATACCTCCCGCCCGAAGAAAACCAGGCGGTGGCAAAAATCAGAAGAATTCATCCCCTCTAAAAGGGGCGTTAGGGTTCTTTCGGTCAAAAGCGGGTCGCGGCAGCCCTTCGGCGTAAACCCAAGGCGCGAGGAAAGGCGGATACAATGGGTATCGGCTACCACGGCCGGGAGACCGAAAAGGTCGCCGCGCAGAAGATTGGCGATCTTACGCCCGACCCCCGGCAAAAGAAGCAGCTCGTCCATCTCTTGGGGAAGGGTACCCCCAAAGCGCGTACAAAGCATGCGGCAAGCGCCGATAAGGTCTTTTGCCTTGGCGCGGTACAGCCCGCACGAGCGGATATAGCCCTCCAGCTCCTCTTGCTCGGCCGCTGCCATATCGGCGGCGGTGGGATAGCGCGCAAACAGCGGCCCCGCCACGATATTCACGCGCGCGTCGGTGCATTGGGCGGAAAGCCGCCCCATCACCAAAAGGCGGTAGGGGTCGCCCTCGTACCGCAGCGCGCAGACCGCCTCGGGGTATAATTCTTCAAGAAGCGCAAAGAGGCGCTTCATTCTCGCCTTTTTCTCGGGCGAAACTCTTTTTTTCTTGGCTTCAGCCATTTGTAACCTCGCATAAAAGCTTATCTAACAGGCGGGTCGGAAGCCCCACGACGTTGTCGTACGCCCCCTCGATCGAAAAAACCAGCGCGCCGCCAAGCCCCTGGATGCCGTAGGCGCCCGCTTTATCCATCGGCTCGCCGGTCTTTACGTACGCAAGCGCTTCTTCCCGACAAAAGGCGCGGAAGGTAACGGCGGTGGTATCGGTGGCACTCAAAAGGCGGTCGCCGCAAAGCACCGCGACCCCCGTATGCACGAAATGCGTCTTGCCCGAAAGCGAAAGAAGCATCGCAAGCGCGTCTTCTTCATCCTTCGGCTTGCCAAGCGCCACCCCGTCAAGATCCACCACCGTATCGGCGGCGATCAAAACGCCGTTCGCGGGCAAAAGGGCGCGCCCCGCCTCGGCCTTCCGCCGCGCGATCGTAAGCGCCCCCTCACAAGGGGGGATAGCGCCGGAAAGGCTTTCGTCAATATCGGTGGGGCACACCGAAAAGGATAGCCCCATTTCGAGGCACAGCTCACGCCGACGGGGCGAAGCCGAGGCCAAAAGGATCGGTCGCCCACCTGCCGAAAAGGCGTAGGGGGCAGGATCTTGCTCTTTGAAAAAACTCATCTTATTTTCCGATGCGGCGTACGGCGGCGGGAAGGGGTAAGCCCCGCTTGGCCGCCGTCAGAACCGCCTCGCACTCTCTTTCGTTTTCAATCGTAAATACATAATGCTCGTATAGAACCCCCGCCGACAAAAGCGCCTCGGGCTTATCGCCCATATAGGTGGGAACGCTGTTAAGGATATAGTTGCGGTGGGGATAGACCCGCATCAGGGGGAAATCCACGCGGCGGCGGTCGGTAAGCGTTGCTTCGTTGCACCTTTGACACCCGCCGTTTTCACGGATAAAGCAGCGCTCGGTCACCATTAAGGGGATGCGCCCGTAGGTCAAGACCCGCCCTGCGTTCATCGCGCCGATCGCGCCAAGCCCCATCTCGGGCGAGAGGATCGCATCCTGCGCCCCCGCTGCCCTTATCTCGGCAAGGCTTTCGCGGTTGGTGATATTCAGGCGAAAATCGCCGATCGGGATAAGCCCCGCCTCTTTGGCAAGGCTGATCGCCCCCATTTGCGGGCAAAGGGCGTATTTTATCCCGTTATTTTTCGCTTCTTGTAAAGCTTCCTTTACTAATTCAAGCTCGCTCGGCATAAAGACGGGCGGCAGGGCGACCCCTTGCGGGGTAGGAAGGGCGTCAAATCCCTCTGTAAGAAGCGGGTAGAAGATCGCGTCAAAAAGCCCCGAGGCCCGCACCGCCTTGACTTGCTGCGGGTGGTGGCAAAGCGCCGTGCGGCGGGGCAGATCACCCTCTTTTACAAGAGGCGTTTTTTCATAAAGCGGTTCCTTTTGCGTCGGTCGTTTCGCGTCGCAAAAGGCATCGACCGCGCGGCGGCGCAGGGCGTTCAGCGCCCCCATCGGCAGAAACAGCCCCTCATCAAGCGTGAGCGAAAGGTCGGCTTCGGCAAGAGAAAGAAAGCTTCCCCCCATTTTGCAAAGCTGCTTTTTAACCGTTTCCTCGGTCAGCGGCGCGCCGGTGGCCAAAAGCGGGGTATCCCCCGTAACCGTCACGCTTTTTCCGCCTTTGAGAAGCGTAAGCGCGGCGGGCTTGTCCTTTTGGATCACGGCTTTTCCCCCTACCGAAAGGCGGGCGGGAAGAAAAGGGGTCTCGTTTTCTGTCGCGCGGCTTCTTTCCTTATCCGCCTCGCTGCGCGTACCGGTCATTCTTTGGCGAAGGTTGCCCGTATAATATCCGTCGGTAAACCCACCGCGGGAAAATAGATCGGCCAGCCTCTTTTTTTCTTCCTCGGTTGCCGCGCGCCCCTCGTCAAGAAGGCGGCGGTAGATCGAGGTCACGCCGTATACGTACGAGGGGGATTTCATCCGTCCCTCGATCTTTAAGGAAGCAACCCCCGATTCGATCAGCGAGGGGATATGGTCGGCAAGCGAAAGGTCTTGCAGGCTGAGCGGATAGCGCCCGTTGTAGGGCAATCGGCAGGGCTGGGCGCACTCACCGCGGTTGCCGCTTCGCCCGCCGACGAGCGAGGAAAAGAGGCACTGCCCCGAATGGCAAACGCACAAAGCGCCGTGCAAAAAGACCTCGACCTCGGCTTTAGCGGTATCGACGAGCGTGCGGATATCGGAAAGCGACATTTCACGCGCCGCTACCACCCTCGATGCCCCCCGCTCAAAATAAAAATCGGCGGTTTCTTGGTTATGAACGAAGGATTGGGTCGATGCGTGGACAGGTAGATCGGGTAAATGCTTTTGAAGCAGCTTCATCACGCCAAGATCGGCTACGATCACCGCGTCCGCCCCCGTGTCGCGCACGGTCTTGGCGTAGGCAAGCAGCTCGGGCAGCTCTTTATCGTAAACGAGGGTATTCAGCGTGACGTATACCTTTACGCCGAAAAGATGCGCGTAAGAAACCGCCGCGGCCAGCTCTTCATCGCCAAAATTCTTGGCGTACGCGCGGGCGTTAAAGCGACCGCCGAGATAGACGGCGTCTGCCCCGCCGGCAACCGCGGCGTATAAGGCCTCGACCCCGCCCGCGGGCGCCAAAAGCTCGGGCAGTGCGGTGCTTCTTTTCATAGACCCCTCCTTGACTTTCTTTTGCGCTTGACTTTTTCGCGCGTTTTTTGTACAATAGTCTTGTTGCGCGTGGGATTTTGCGCAACCCGTCTTTATTATATTATAAATTGAAGCAAAAGAAAAGAGAAAAGTGAAAACTTTTAAAAAGGAGAAGAGCATAATGGAAGAAGAAAGCTTTAACGGCGCCGCCTACGGCGTGGAAAAGAAGGCAGAGGGGAAAAACCTTTTGCTTCGCCGCCTCGTGCTTTTCGGTATGCTTGCCTTTTCGGTCGGCTATATCCTTTTGTTTACCGTGGTGTTGGCGATGCCGATGGTTATTGCGATCCTACCGGTCGCTTGGCTGATCTTTTACCCCTTCTTTATGCGGTTTCTTACGTACGACTGTGAATACCGCTTAGAGCATGGAGAGCTGTTTTTTGAAAGACTTTATAAAAATAAGAAGCGCAAAAAGCTTTTTTCGGTGATCATTAAGGAAACCGATAAGGTCGCGCCGCTTACAAGGAGCCTTTCCTTCGGTAACTACGATAAGGTTATCGATATGCGCGGCAGCGTAAAAAGCCCCGATTCCTATTATCTTACCTACCGTAAGGACGGTAAGCACATCGCCGTTTGCTTTGAGGCGACCGCGAAAATGGTACGCCTTATGTCGCATTATAACCAAAACACCGTCGTATCAAAGGAGCTGCGGTATTGAATAAGAGAAAAGAATTTCCACGGCTGTGGCTTGGCCCTATGGCGGGGTACAGCGACGCCGCGATGCGCCGCGTTTGCTTCTCCTTTGGGGCAGAGGCCGCCGTCAGCGAGATGATCTCCGCTAAGGCGGTGGTCTACCGCGATAAAAAGACCGTGGCGCTCGGTCGCCTTTTTCCCGACGAGGGGCCGGTCTTTATCCAGCTTTTCGGCAGCGAGCCAAGCATTATGGCCGAGGCGGCCGCTATGATCGCCGAAGGCTATTGCGGCGAACTTCTGCCCGCGGGCATTGACGTGAATATGGGTTGCCCCGTCCCGAAGATCACGGGGAACGGCGAGGGGAGCGCGCTGATGAAGAACCCCGCGCTTTGCTACGATATTATCCGCGAAATGCGGGCGGCCCTTTCCCCCACGATGCCGCTTTCCGCTAAGTTCCGCGTGGGTTGGGACGAGGGGCAAAAAAACGCCGTTGAGGTGGCTAAGGCCGCCGAAGAGGGGGGCGCCGACCTTCTCTTTATGCACGGAAGGACCAAGGCCGCCATGTACGGGGGAGAAGCCGATTGGGAGAGCATCGGTCGGGTGGCCGAGGCGGTGTCGACCCCGCTTATTGGCAACGGGGATATCACAAGCGCCGCGATCGCCAAAAGCCGCATGGAAAGCTACGGCGTATACGGCGTCATGGTTGGGCGCGGCGCCATCGGAAACCCCTTTTTATTCCGCGAGATCAAAGCCTACCTCAAGGGGGAAGAGGCCCCGCCGCCAAGCATTGAGGAACGGGTAAAAACCGCCCTATGGCAGCTCTCTCTTTCGGTTGAGGAAAAGGGGGAAGCGGTTGCCGTGCGCGAATGCCGCAAGCAGATCGCCACCTACCTTGCGGGGGTGCCGCGCGTTGCCGCCGCCCGCGCCGCCATCAACGCATCCTGCACCTATCTTGAGATCCAAGCGATCCTTGAGGGCTTTTTGCCAAGTAAATAAAAAGAGCAGAACCGCCGTTCTGCTCTTTTCTTTTATTTTTTGGTTAATTCCTTATGAAAAGCATACGCATTCAGCCCGCTTACGACGAGGCATACGCCGGTTAAGCACAGGGCGATGATGCTTTTTACGGGGACGTTGACCGTATAGAGCCCGAAATTGCCGAGGATCTTATAAAGAAGGATCGGCAGATAAAGGGCCAAGAGGATATATTCCCGCTTGTAGTAGGGAACGGTCGAAGCCCCCGCTTTTTTAAAGAGCTTTTTGCTGACGATAAACAGCGCAACGCCGCCGTGCATCAGAAGAAGCACAAGGAAGAAAAGCGGAAAGCTGACGAACTGCAAAAGGCAGATAAAGCCGAAGGTGCAAAGAATGGCGAGAAGAAAGAGGATATAAGCCTTTTTGATCTCTTTTTGCATGGCTTACCCTTCCTTTTTCACGAGGTGGCAGGCAACGTAATGCCCCTCTTCGACCTCGACGGTCTCGGGTTGAACGGTAAAGCACTTTTCGGTCGCCTTCGGGCAACGCTGGCAGAAGCGGCAGCCCTTCGGGGGATCGATGGGGCTCGGAATATCGCCTTCGAGATGGATACGCTCGCGCTTGTTATCCACGTCTACGTCAAGCACCGCCGAAAGCAGGGCCTGGGTGTAGGGGTGAAGCGGGTTCTTGTAGATAAGCTCGGTCTTGCCGCTTTCCATCATCTTTCCAAGATACATAACCGTCATATGCGTGCAGACCGTTTTCACAACGGCAAGGTTATGCGAGATGAAAAGATAGGTCATCCCGATCTCCTTTTGCAGGCGCATCAGAAGATTAAGGATCTGCGCGTGAACCGAAACGTCCAGCGCCGATACCGGCTCGTCACATACCAAAAAGTCGGGGTTTAAGATGATCGCGCGGGCAATACCGATACGCTGACGCTGACCGCCCGAGAAATCCGAGGGGTGGCGGTGCAGGTCTCTTTCGGAAAGACCGACAAGCTTCAAAAGCTCCACAACGCGCGCTTCGACCTCTTCTTCGGTATAGCCGCCGCGAATACGCATCGGCTCGCCGATGATCTGGGAAACGTCCCAGCGGGGGTTGAGCGACGAATAGGGATCCTGAAAGACCATCTGCATCGAACGGCGAAGCTCCTTGAACTCGCCCTTCTTCACGCCGAAAAGATCTTTCCCCTTGAAATAGACGGTACCGTTCGTCGGGGATACCATGCCGAGCATCGCGTTGGCAAGCGTCGATTTGCCGCATCCCGATTCACCGACAAGGCCGTAGGTCTCGCCGGGGTAGATCGAAAGCGTCATATCCGAAACCGCCTTAACCGATTTCTTCTTGGCAAAGGGCATCCCGCCGGCCACGGGGAAATGCACCGAAAGGTTCTTGACCTCAACGAGGGGCTTTCTCTCCTCGGTCACCTTCACGGTCACGGTCTTTTCACTCTCGTTCATGCTTCTTCCCCCTTTCTCAGCGGATGATGGCAGCGAACACGCCGTCCCGGCTCGATCTCAGAAAGCGGGGGCATCTTTTCGCGGCATTCGTCGGTCGCGTACGGGCAGCGCGGGTGGAAATAGCAGCCCTTCGGCTTGAACATGGGGTGCGGAACCGAATCGGGGATCTGGATAAACTCGTGATGATCGTCCGAAAGCTTCGGAATAGCACCTAAAAGCCCCTCGGTATACGGGTGATAGGGCTTCTTAAAGAGATCGTAGGCAGGCGAGGATTCAACGATCTTGCCCGCGTACATAACGTAGATGCGGTCGGCCATATTGGCAACGATGCTAAGGTCGTGCGTGATAAGCAGAAGCGAGGTTCCGTGCTTTTTCTGCATATCGGAAAGCACGTCAAGAACCTGCGCTTGAATGGTAACGTCAAGTGCCGTGGTCGGCTCGTCCGCGATGATTAAGTGCGGCTGGCAGGCAAAGGCCATGGCGATGAGAACGCGCTGGCGCATACCGCCCGAAAGCTGGTGCGGGAAATCCCGATACCGCTGCTCGGGAGAGGGCACACCGACAAGAGACAGGGCGTGGATCGTATGCTCC
>JAZRFI010000127.1:0-2422 GCA_045661285.1 Eubacteriales bacterium
GCCCGTCCGTATTCCCAGCTGCCAAAGGGCTTGGCGATCGCCTCGGAAACGTAGCAGGTACCCTTGCCAAGACGCATGATCGAGGCAGGGCATTCCATCGAGATCGGTCCGTACAGCTCAAGCCGCGAGACCATTCTCTGCCACGAGCTACCGTCGGGATTAACGAAGTTATGAAGCTCTACGCGCTCCTTTGCGTGCATGACGTCACGCGGGCCGATCGTGGCCGAACGGGGGGGCACGGCCCATACGTCACCCGAAGCACCCATCGGCGCGAAAAGCGAGTTTTCGCATACCGTCAGGGGGATTTGTGTGGCAATACGAGAGCCGAGCGTCAAAAATTCTTCCATCGTATCGGCGTGGAATTCCTCGCAGCGGGGGTCGATAAAGGCGGTGTGTCCCGGCCAGCCGGTCGCGGTGTAAATAACGTCAACGCCGCCACCCGTGATCTCATCGATCATATCGGAATAGACGTTGGTGCCCTTGTTTTCGTTGTTAAGGGTATGCCAGTGGTCGACCGACGGGCGCAGATCCTCGCGGATCTGCCCGTAAAAGTGGTTCATAAAGGAATAGCCAAGCCCCGCGCCGTAGGTAAGAGGGGCGACGTTGCCGTCCTCATCCGCCCACTCGTCCATCGCAAAGGCATGCACGTTACGGGCCGAAACGTTGAACTTATTCAGCATATTCGCCACCGCGCTGTACGCCCCCGGCCATTGGTTGGGGCAGATCATCGAAAAGGGCTTATCCAAAAGATCGCTCATCAGGATGCGGTAGAACATATCCTGGACCATATGCAGCGTGGGGTCGATAACCACCTTGACCGAGTAGCCGTTTTCGTTGGTATACTCCATATCCTCGCGCTTGATATTCCGAACCCTTTCCAGCTCCTCAAGCGGAAGCTCACTGTGCGGCAGCCAAGGGGCCGGCTTAAATCTGAATTCATCGTAAAGACCCATAATCGTACTTCTCCTGTTTTTCATTTTTTCGGGATATAAGAAACGCATTTTTCTTTCCACTTTATAGTATATTCCAACAAAATCCGTAATTCAATACGATATTAGGCGAAAAAAGTATGATTTTCGACGAACTGTTTACAAAGTAAGCCTTGAATTTTTTCGTTCATCGCCTACAATGAAAGAAGGCAAGACCGCATTATCATCAAGCTTTTTGGGGGGGAACTATGATTTTCGACGATTTATACGCCCGCTACGACGTTGCGTATCCCTTCGCGATCACCGCGTTTCGCTCGCTTTTCGATCGGCGCTGGGATAGCGGCGAGACCTTCTCGGGCGAAAGCCATAACTTTTGGGAATTCACCTGCATCGTAGACGGGGAGATCGAGGTGTCACGCGATGAAAAAATCTATATTTTGCAACCGGGAAGCTTCATTTGTTATCCGCCCATGGTCTTTCATCACAGCCGAAACCTCGGCAAGCCCTGCCGCTTCTTAAACTTTTCCTTTGAGCATACGGGTACCCTGCCCCCCTGCCTTTCGGAGGGTGTGTTTCACCTTTCCTCGGTAGAGATCGACGAGCTTTCGGGTATTCTTCATCGGCTGCAGCAGGCGTATCTGGAAGAGCCCCGCGACCCCGACGGCGGGGCCGAGGCCGCCGCCTCGCTGACCGCCTTCTTGATCCATCTGTCTCGGCATCATACGCCGCATACGCGGCTTATCGATTCGCGCAGCCGCCTGCCCTATCAAAAGCTTGTAAAAACCATGCAAGAGTCTCTTTACGACAACCTAACTATACAAGAGATTACCGAACGAAACGCCATTAGCGCCACAGCGGCAAAAGAGCTTTTTCACAAATACGCCGGCATCAGCCCCAAAGCCTACTACACGAAAATGCGCGGCAACGAAGCGCTTCGCCTTTTGGAAAGCGGCCGCGAGATCCTTGAGATAACCGAGCTTCTCAACTACTCCTCCCCCAACTACTTCTCTTGCAGCTTCAAAAAGCAATTCGGCTTCCCCCCGGGGCAGTACCGCAAAAAAATGCGCGACGAGCGCGAATAAGAAAAAGAAAAAGACACCGCAAGGGTGTCTTTTCCTTTTTCCGGTTGCGGGGGGAATTTGTTGCCCCTGTCGCCGTTATGTGTCGCGGCCTATCCCCTGCGCCTGCTCGCATTCGGGGATTTGTTGGCCCTCCCCGCGGATATGGTCGAAATGCGCGCTCTTTCTCATTCGCTTCATTTCTCCTTGCTTTGTGGGGTATCGCTGCGCGAAAACACCACAACGTGGCGTTTTTGCTTGCTCACCCGCTCCCTCCTCCGGAGGTCGTGGTTGGCAAGTCGCTCCGTAGTCGAAATAACAAAAGGACACCGAAACGGTGTCCTTTTGTTATTTGGTTGCGGGGGTGGGATTTGAACCTCACGACCTCCGGGTTATGAGCCCGACGAGCTACCAAGCTGCTCCACCCCGCGATAT
>JAZRFI010000128.1:0-7624 GCA_045661285.1 Eubacteriales bacterium
GAGATCGCCACGGTCTTAGCGCGCGGCACCGCCTTTGCGGTGTTTGACGAGCCTGAGGCCGGCATTGATCTTTGTAGCTTTCAGAACCTTATCCGTGTGTTTGAAAAGATCCACGAGGAAAAGGGCGGCACCATTCTGATCATTTCGCATCAAGAGCGTATTTTGCGTATTGCCGACCGCATCGTTGTGATCGCGGACGGTAAGGTGAGTAAGATCGGCACCCCCGAAGAGATCGTATCGGGGCTGACCGATACGGCAGACGGCGCGTGCCGTACGCTGAATGAAAAGGTTCGGGGGTGAGCAGGATGGAAGCGATACAAAAGCAGCTGCTTGCCGAAATTGCGGATCTTCATACGATCCCGACGGGGGCGTATAACATCCGCGAGAACGGAAAGACGGTAAGCCGTTCTTCGAGTGAGCATATCGAGATCATTCCGCGTGAAGCGGGAGACGGGATTACCGTCAACATTTTACCGAATACCAAGAATGAAAGCGTGCATATCCCGGTTATCATCAGCAAAGCGGGGATTCGTGAGGCGGTTTATAACGATTTTTATATCGGAGAAGGCGCCGAGGTCACCATTATCGCGGGCTGCGGGATCCACAGCTGCGGCAAGGATCTTTCCGAGCATAGTGGCATCCATACCTTCCACGTTGGGCGCGGCGCCAAGGTGCGCTACACCGAAAAGCACTATGGCTCGGGCGATGGGACGGGGGAGCGCGTGATGAACCCGACGACGGTGATCGAGATCGCCGAGGGCGGCTCGCTTGAAATGGAAACGACCCAGATCAAGGGCATCGATTCGACCAAGCGGAATACTACGGCAACGCTTGCCGACGGGGCAAAGCTTATTATCCGTGAAAAGATTATGACCCACGGAAAGCAGCTGGCCGAGACCGATTTTACGGTCGATATGAACGGGGCCGATTGCGCCGCAGACGTCGTTTCGCGCTCGGTCGCGAAGGATCAATCGGTGCAGATCTTCCGTTCCCGCATCAATGGGAACAACGTTTGCACGGGCCACACCGAGTGTGACGCGATCTTGATGGATTCGGGGCGTGTGACCGCGATTCCCGAGCTGACGGCCAATCATCTTGACGCATCGCTGATCCACGAGGCGGCGATCGGCAAGATCGCGGGTGAGCAGCTTATTAAGTTGATGACGCTTGGCCTTTCGGCCGAGGAAGCCGAAGAGCAGATCGTAAACGGATTCTTAAAATAAAAAAGGAAATGACCGCATTCAATGCGGTCATTTTAAAAGAGAAGGAAAGGGGGAAAGAAAATGGCTTTTGACGCGGGAATGCTTCGCGCGGTTACCGACGAGATCGTAAGCACGCTTTGCGGCGGCGCGAAGGTAGAAAAGATCTGTCAACCGGCTAAGGAAGAGTTTGATTTCGTGCTGCATGCGGGCGGCGTCAGCCGTCGGCTTTGCTTTATCGCGGGCAGTAACGTCCCCCATTTTTCCTATTCGAGAAAGGAAAGGGAGAATCTTCCCACGCCTTCGATGTTCTGTATGCTGCTTCGTAAGCATCTCTTGGGGGGTAAGCTTATTGAATGCGAGCAGCTGGGATTTGAACGCGCCACCCGCTTCACCTTCACCTCGCGAGACGAGCTGGGATTTGGGGTCAAGCGTTATCTTATTGCCGAAATGATGGGCAAATACAGCAACCTTATTTTGCTGGATGAGGAAGAGAAGATTCTTTCCGCCCTGAAGATCGTGGATTTTTCGGCCAGCCGCGTGCGGCAGGTCCTACCCGGGATGCATTATACCCTTCCCCCAAAGCAGGAAAAATGCGACCCGCTTTTCTTGAACCGAAGCGAGTTTGATACTTTGTGGGAAGCGTATCCCAAGGAAAGAACGCTTTCCCGCTTTATTTCGGATTCCTATTTCGGTATTTCCTCGCAAAACGCCCGCGAGATGGCGTACCGCGCTTCGGGAAAAGAGGACGCTACGCTTTCAGAGACCGCCCCCGAACGCCTTTACGGGGTGATGGACGAGTGGTTTTTTGCGCTGAAAGCGGGGCAGTACCGCCCCACCTTGCTGCTTGACGAAGAGGGCGAGCCCCACGATTACAGCTATACCGAGCTGCATAGCGGCGGTTATACCGTATATCACCCCGCCGATTTTTGCGAGCTTTTGGATCTTTACTTCGGGGAAAAGGATAAAAAGGAGCGTATTCGTCAGCGCTCTCTGGATCTATCCCGTCTATTGACGAGAAGAGAAGCCCAGCTTCACCGAAAATTAGAGGCGCAACGGGGCGAGCTTGCCGATTGCGAAAAGGCCGCCGAATACAAAAAAGCGGGTGATCTTATCACCGAAAATATCTACCGCTTAAAGCGGGGGGACGAGCGCTTCGTAGCGATCGATTATACCGTCGACCCGCCGAAGGAGACCCCTGTTACGCTCGATGCCCGCCTTTCACCGGTCGCCAACGCCCAGCGTATGTATAAGCTGTACGCAAAGGCGCGTACCGCCAAGCAAAAGCTTTCCGAGCTGATAAAAAGCGGGGAAGAGGAGCTTGCTTATATCGTAGGCGTTAAGGGATTTTTAGAGCGTGCGGAAAGCGAAGCCGACTTTGCGGAGCTGCGAAGCGAGCTGGCGGCGGCAGGCTACCTTGCGCGCGAAAAGGGGAAGAACAAGGAAAAGGCGCCGAAGGCGCGCCCGCTTGAATATACGACGAGTAACGGTTACCGCCTTCTTTGCGGCCGAAACAATCTGCAAAACGATATGCTGACCTTCCGTATCGCCGAAAAGGACGATCTTTGGTTCCACGCCAAGGGGGTCGGCGGCTCCCACGTCATTCTCGTTTGCGGAGGTGAAGAACCGCCCGCCGAGGATTACACCGAGGCTGCTGCCTTGGCCGCCTATTATTCGCAGGCGGGGGATGCGGTTACCGCGGTTGACTATACCCGCGTTCGCAATATCAAAAAGCCGCAGGGCGCACGTTGCGGCTTCGTTACCTACAAAACCAATTCGACGGCGTACGTTTCGCCGTCCTTACCAAAGGGGAAAAAAGATGATTGACCTGCTTGATATGCACAAATATTTTATCCTTCAACACCTGAAAGAGGGGGATACCGCCGTCGATTTCACGATGGGAAACGGGAACGATACCCTGTTTTTATCAAAAACGGTTGGGGAAAGCGGCAAGGTATACGCCTTTGATATTCAGGCCGACGCGCTTCTTTCCACCGAGGCAAGGCTTCAAAAGGAAGAAGCACCTCAAAATTATACGCTGATCAACGATTCACACCATAAGGTGAAGGAATACGTCAAGGGGCCGATCAAGGCGGGTATGTTTAACCTTGGCTATTTGCCGGGCAGTAACCGCAAAGAGCTGACCACCATGTGCACGACCACCCTGCCCGCCGTGCAAGCGGCGATCGAGCTTTTAGGCGAAGACAGTATTCTCTTGGTTGCCGTATACCCCGGGCACGAGGAGGGGGCAAGAGAAGGAGAGATGCTTTCCGAATACCTTTCGACGCTTGACCGCAGACAGATCAGCGTTACCCGCTTCGGCATCATCAATTCAAGGACCTCGCCCTTCTTCTTTATTATCGAAACCCGATAAAAGAACAGTTTTCTTTACAATGAATGAAAAATCCCCGAAAAGATCGGGGATTTTTGTTTTAATGGATTTAGCCAAGCGCCACGTCCAGCGCCATCATCAAACAAAAGCCCATGGCGAAGGAAAGTGTGAAGGCCGTAGCGTTCCCCCCCTCGCACCCCTCGGGGACCAGCTCCTTGATAACGACGTATAGCATCACCCCGGCCGCAAGGCTTAACAGATACGGCAAAAGCGGTGCGATCAAAAAGGAGAGCAGAAGCGTGGTGGCGGCGGCCAACGGCTCTACGATGCCTGAAAGAAAGCCGTATAAAAAGGCCTTTCTTTTTTTCATACCGCCCCCCACCAAAGGCAGAGAGATGATCGCCCCTTCGGGAAAGTTTTGTACCCCGATCCCGAAGGAAAGAAGCGCCGTGTCGGCTGCGCTCACACCGGCGTCATTCGCCAGGAAAGCGGCCATCGCTACGCCAACGGCCATCCCCTCGGGAATGTTATGCAGGGTCACCGCCCAAAAGAGCAAAGAGCCCGCGCTTTTTCCCTTCGGTACGCCCCCTTCGTATAAGGAAGAGGGGAGGAAAATATCAATAAGGCAAAAAGAAAGAAATCCAAGAATGACCCCAAGCGTGGCGGGGAAGAAAGCAAAAAAACCGAGTGAGGCGGAACGGTCAATAGAGGGGAGGAGCAGGCTGAAAAAGGAAGCGGCCACCATAACCCCCGCGGCAACCCCCGCAAGGACCGCTTGCCATTTTTTCGAAAGCCCCCCTTTTAGGAGAAAAACGGTGACAGCGCCAAGCGTCGTGCCGAAGAAAGGGAAAAGCAGCACCGCCCATAGAAAAAGAGACATAATGTTCACCATCGTTTTTTAATAGCATATGCAAGGGTGGCGCTTTCGCTTCTTTATATAGATAAAAAGGGCAGAGAACGAATTTGCGTTCTCTGCCCCTTTTTGTAAGCGAGGCGCCGCATCGGCGCTTTGCGGAAGGAAGAGTTTATTTTGCTTTTTTGCGGTTTCCAAGGCTTAAAATGACCCCAAGCACCACCGAAAGGGCGGCCGCCATAATGACCTGATATTGCGCGGGGAGAAGGAAGGTCACGGTATGGGCGGGGATCCAGAAAAGCGGAACTGTCTTTACAATGGTAAAGCCCGCAAAGCGCGACCAGTCCACGGTTTTCATCACGGTGGAAAGGGTGGCTTTCTCACCCTTGGCGCGAAGCTCTAAGAAGGTATCGCTGATCTTATGCACCGCCATAAAGGTAGGGCCGAAGGTGGTGTTCATCAATACGCTGGTATAAAGGGCGCGCAGAAAGCTGCTGTCCCCACCGGGAAGCAGGCCGCTTGCCATCAAGGAAACGGCGGCCGCCGAATAGACCTTCATCATCAGCGTGATCCAAACGCCGATCACGCCCCAAATGAGAAAGCGCGCGACGATCTTCGGGGGAAGGGTCGGTTTCCCCGAAGCGATATAAGCGGCGATCAGCTCGCCCGCCGTTGCCAGTACGGCAAATTTCAAAAAGCCCATCGGGAAAGGGTGGTTGGCGGATAGCGAACCGAACCCCTCCCGCGTTGCGGGAATACAAAGAATGACCGTAAAAGAGAGAAGGGCGATCACGATATAGGCAAGGATGCCCCATTTTTTCAGCGCATCGCGTTTATCCATAAGAGGATCCCTCCTTATTTATGGTTGTAGCCCAGCTCAAAGGCGGCGAGATTCAGCTCCAAGAACTTCGGGGGAACCGTTTCTCTTATCACACGGAGAAATACCTCTTTATCGATCTCCGAGGCGGCGGCCAGAACGCCGATAAGCACAACGTTTACCGCTTTGGCAGAACCGACCGAAAGGCTTAACGCCGTTGCATCGATTGCCGTTACGTCACAAAGAGAGGAAAGCGTTTCCACGATCGCGTCGGGATATTCGGCCGCCCCCGTGATGACCGGCATCGGGGAGATCGCGTGATCGTTAAGAATGATCTTTCCGCCTTTTTTGAGGTAGGGAAGGGCGCGCAAGGCTTCCAGCCGCTCAAAGGCCAGAATGATATCGGCCTCCCCCTTATCGATGATGGGAGAATTGACCTTTTCGCCGTAGCGAACGTAGGTAACGACGCTTCCGCCCCGTTGGCTCATCCCGTGAACCTCAGAGACCTTAACGTCGTACCCCTCGCTGATAACCGCGTTTCCGAGAATACGGCTGGCAAGCAGGGTGCCCTGCCCACCGACGCCGACGATCATAATATTCTTCGTCATCTTATGCTTCCTCCTTGCTGATCGCCTTGAAAGGGCATACCCCAAGGCAAAGCCCACAGCCGTTGCACTGCGTTCCGTCGATCTTGGCCTTGCCGTTTTCAAATACGATGGCGGGGCAGCCAAGCTTCATGCACTTTTTGCAGCCGCGGCAGGCGTCCTCGTCTACCTTGCAATGACCGCTGTACTTCACCGTCTTTAAAAGGGCGCAGGGGCGTTGCGCGATAATGACCGAGGGCTCGTCAACCGCGATCTCTTCCTTGACCGCCTTTTCAAATCCGACAAGATCAAAGGGATCCTCAACGCGTACGCGATCAACCCCAACGGCGCGGCAAAGCGCTACGAGGTCAACCTGCTTGGTCGGCTCACGGCGAATGGTGAAGCCGGTGGTCGGGTTATCCTGATGTCCCGTCATACCGGTAATCGAGTTATCGAGAATGATGATCGTGTGATTGCCCTTGTTGTATACCGTGTCGATAAGACCGGTGATACCCGAATGGATAAAGGTCGAATCCCCGATGACCGAAACAACCTGCTTGGCAAAATCACGGCCTCTGGCCTTGACCATACCGTGGGCGGCGCTGATCGAGGCGCCCATGCAGATGGTGGTGTCGACCGAGGAAAGCGGGGCGACCGCACCTAAGGTGTAGCAGCCAATGTCACCCGATACCGTAAGACCAAGCTTTGAAAGCACGTAGAAGGTGCCGCGGTGCGGGCAGCCCGCGCACATGACCGGCGGGCGGGCAGGGCTCGGCTTATCGGTGGAAAGCGTTTCAAGCGTTTCCCCAAGCACGACCTCTTTGATCATATTCTGGCTGTATTCGCCAAGAAGGGTAAAGTATTCTTTGCCTTTAACCGAAATTCCAAGCGATTTCACGAAGGTTTCGATAAAACCGTCCAGCTCTTCGATGACGTACAGCTCATCGACCGAGGCGGCGAATTCGCGGATCTTTTCCTCGGGCAGGGGGTAGACCATGCCGAGCTTTAAGTAATTGACCGTATCGCCAAGCGCTTCCTTGGCGTAGGTGTAGGTAACGCCCGCGGTGATAACACCAACCTTTTTGCCGTTATTCTCGATGCGGTTAAGCGGCGTGATATCGGCAAGCTCTGAAAGGGCCAGCTGGCGCTTTTCGACCTCTACGTGACGAAGCACGGCGTTGGCGGGCATCATAACGTTCTTGCGGATATTTTTCTCGTAGGGCTTTAATTCGACCTCTTCGGGATCGCAAAGCTCTACAAGGCTCTGCGAGTGCGAAACTCTCGTCGAAAGGCGAATGAACACGGGGGTATCGTAGGTCTCACTCAGCGAGAAGGCAAGCTTGGTGAATTCCTTACATTCCATAGAATCCGAGGGCTCCAGCATCGGGATCTTGGCGGCCATGGCGTAATGGCGCGAATCCTGCTCGTTTTGCGAGGAGTGCATACCGGGGTCGTCTGCCACGCAGAACACAAGACCCGCGTTAGCGCCGATATAGCTGACGGTAAAGACCGGGTCGGCCATTACGTTAAGGCCGACGTGCTTCATACAGCTCATCGCGCGCCCACCGGCGATCGAGGCGCCGATAGCCACCTCGCCCGCCACCTTTTCATTGGGGGCCCACTGTACGTAAATATCGGGATATTCCACCACCGATTCGGTGATCACGGTGCTGGGGGTCCCGGGGTAAGAGGAAACGACACGGCAGCCTGCCTCATAGGCGCCTCTGGCTACGGCCGCGTTCCCGATCATAAGCTTTTTCATCATTCTGTACTCCTTACAACTCGTTTTCCTTTGCCACAAGCCCGTCAACGCTGTAAAGCTTGCGAAGCTTCGGCTTT
>JAZRFI010000129.1:0-15478 GCA_045661285.1 Eubacteriales bacterium
TTCATGGGATACTTCAACGGTTGCGGAAACACAACTTTCGTTATGATACAGGGAATCATCGGCGGCATCGGCATACGTCTGCCCCTGTCTTGGATATTCAGTAAGATCGAGCCTGTGTCGCTCTTCCGTATGGGTCTTGCAACGCCGTCCTCGACTGCCCTACACATCATATTCTGCATATCGTTCTATATGTTCGTACTACATAGGCAGAAGAAACAACTGCAGCAAAGGTAAATATGACAAATTCCAATTTATCAAGCTGCTTCGCTTTGCGGAAAAATATTTTCAAAAGTATAGCGCGCTATCATTGTAAACGGAAGCGTGTGTTTTTTGTAGAACAAAAAGAAAAAGACTAACGAAGAAAATTCGTTAGTCTTTTATGTTATCCAAAATTTTTCTATGGAAGACGCATCTTGCGTTTTTCTTTTTTTATACGCAGAAAACGGTTTGATTGATGCGCCTTATCTCGTTGTCGGTCGGCAAAAGAGGAATAAAGGGCCCCTCCCCGATCGGGGAAAAAAGCGCTTCCGTATGGGCGGCGGGATCGGCGATCAAGGCCTCCTTTTCCTTTCGCGACAGGCGCTTGACGCGCGCTTCGCCCCGAAGGGCGGCCGAAAGGCTTGGCGCCGCAAAGGCTAGCAAAAGGCGCTTAGCGCCGTGGGCGCGGGTGTAGGCCGCGGCGGCAGTGCCCCCCTTGAAATGCACGCGCATCCGCTTTTCAAGGTCAACAGCGACCCCCGTATAGATGCTTTCGTCACAGCACAAAAGGCAATAGATATAGGCCTTAGCATTCGGCAAGGACACGGCGGATCTCCTCCTCGTTGCTTGGCAGACTGCCGGCGGTGCTTTCGCTTCGGCCGCCCCCGCGGCCGCCAAGGCGTTCGTGCAGGCGTTTATCCAGCGGGCGAACGTCCTCTTTTTGCGAGGAAAGGCAATAACGGTACCCCTCCCCTTCCTTCGTGAAAACGGCGGCAATATCGCAAAGAGAAGCCGCCTCCTCGGCGTATTTCCGAAGCTGCCCCTGGGAAAGATCGGGGTAGAAGAGCGGAAGGATCCCCTTGGTTTCGGGAAGGGGCGAAAGGCGCGCTTCTCTAAGCGTGTTTTCTAAGCGTGCAATTTCCGCCTTTTTTTCTTCACATTCCGCAAAGTGGGCATCAAGCGCCGAATAAAGCTTATCCCCCTTGGCCGAAAAGCGGCGGCAAAGGGTATCAGCAAGCGCCTGCTTTTCGCGATAATCGGCAAGGGCGTCTTTCCCGCAGCGGATGAAAAGGCGCGTTCCGCCCTTATATTTCATAAAATCAACGATCTTGATAAGCCCCACTTCTCCGGTTTGTTTTAGGTGCGGGGCGCAGCAAGCGCAAGCGTCTACCCCCTCGATCGTAACGATGCGCACCCCCTCGGTAAGCGAGAGCTTGGCGCGGTAGGTCAGCGTTGCAAGAAGAGAGGCTTCGGGGTATTCGGCCTTCACCGAAAGGTTGGCAAAAACCGCCTCGTTGGCTTCCCGCTCGGCCCTTTCAATCATTGCTTCATCCAAGGGGATATCGGTATCCAAGGTGACCTCGTTATAAAGGTGGAAGCCGACGTTCTCGGCCCCAAAGAGGCGGTGAAGCGTACCCGAAAGGATATGCTCGCCCGTATGGTGCTGCATATGGCGAAAGCGGCGTTCCCAATCAATTTTCCCCTGCACCGTTTTGCCTACGGCAAGCGGCTTATCGGTGATATGAAAAATAACGCCGTCCTTAATAAAAGCATCCAAAACCGAAGCCTCGGAAAGAGAGCCGTGATCGGCGCCCTGCCCGCCCTCCTCGGGGAAAAAGGCGGTTTGGTCAAGCGTTACCGCATAGCCGTCTTTATGATTTTCACAGGAAAGGACGGTGGCAGAAAATTCTTGAAGATACGCGTCGGTATCGTAAAGCTTTTGGGTCATAGGTCACCTCAATGGATTTTTTTCTTTTCTTTCACATATAGTATACTCGAAGATCCGCCCTTTTTCAAGGGTTACTTTGGGAGATGATTATGTATTTAAGCGAGCTTACGCCCTTTGAATCGGCCCGCGTGCTTTCGATAAAGCTTCCCCACGCAAAAAAAGTACGGCTGATGGAGATGGGCATGATCCCCGGAGAAACGGTTACCCTACATCGGGCGGTATGCGGCGGTGACCCAATGGTGGTCTCTCTTCGCGGCTATCGGCTCTTGATCCCGAAGGAGGATGCCGCTTTTATCAGCGTACGAAAAATAGAAAAAGAAAAAGGGCAGGCCTCTTTGTAAAGGCTTGCCCTTTTACATTTACGGAAGATGCAAAAGCGATTTGGCGATCGCAAAATAGACGAGCAGCGAGATCGCGTCGACCGCCGTGGTGATAAAGGGGCTGGCCATAACCGCGGGGTCAAGCCGCAGGCGCTTGGCAAGGATCGGCAAGGCGCAGCCGATCAGCTTGGCGCAAACGACCGTGACGCAAAGGGTCAGGCTGACGGTAAGCGAAACGAGCGGCGTTACGTCGGGATTTTGCATCATAAGCCCGTCGATAAGAAGCATTTTGCCGTAATTAAAGACGGCAAGGCACACGCCGCAAAGCACCGAGACCCGCAGCTCCTTCCAAAAGACCTTGATGGCGTCCCCCCGTTCGATCTCCCCAAGCGAGAGTCCGCGAATGACCGTAACCGAGGCTTGGCTTCCCGAGTTACCGCCCGTTCCCATGATCATGGGGATAAAGGCGGTTAGGACCACCGAAGCGGCAAGAGCGCTTTCAAAGGAAGCGATGATAAGGCCGGTAAAGGTAGCCCCCAGCATCAGAAGAAGCAGCCACGGGATACGCGATTTAAAGAGCGTAAAGGGGGAAAGGCGCAGATACGGGATATCGGGGGTCGGGGTGATAGCGGCCATCTTCGAGAAGTCCTCCTCGGTCTCCTCCCCAATGACCTCAAGGGCGTCGTCAACCGTGATGATACCGACGATATGCTCGTCTTTATCAACGACGGGAAGCGCCAGATACCCGTATTTATCGAAAAGACGGGCCACCTGCTCGCGCTCCTCGTGGGTATTGACCGAAACGATATTTTCTTCCATAATATCGCCGATCAGCGCCGAGGGCTCGCACAGCAGCATCGCCCTGACCGAAACGATCCCGATAAGCCGTTTGTCGGCACTTGTCACGTAACAGTTATAGACGGTCTCTTTATCCAGCGCGACCCTTCGTATATGCGCAAAGGCGTCGCCAACCGTCATCTCGGCCTTTAAGCGGACGTACTCGGTCGTCATCATGCTCCCCGCGCTACCCTCGGGGTACTGAAGCAGCTGATTGACCGAGTGACGAAGCTCGGGCGGGCAGTTGTTTAAAATTCGCCGCACGAAGTTATCGGGCATCTCCTCGGTAAGAGCGGCCGTATCGTCGGAATACAGCTGGGAAAGAACCTCTCTTAATTCCCAGTCACTGAAGGCATCGATCAGCTCTTTTTGGGCGTCGACGTCCAGCTCGACCAGTACCTCAGCCGCCGCATCCTTTGACAAAAGTCGGTAGACGGGCAATCTCTCTTCTTCGGAAAGGCCGGCGATCAGCTCGGCGATATCGGCGGGCTTTTCCTCGGCAAGGCGCAAGCGAAGCGAAGAAAAGCATCGCCCACTGAGTAAGCGAGCAACCTCTTCCTCCAAGCTTTCGGTTTCTTCAATCATTTCATTTTCGTTTTCGTACATCGTTCTTCTCCTTACTCTTTATTGTTGCCAAGAGAAGCAGCGCGCATAAGAGAGAAAAGAAATTATTCTTTCCTCAAGGGCGGGCAACACGCGGCATACGCGCACCCACCCCACCGACATATCGGAACGGCGCCGCTTTGATTATTCCCTGTATCCACGTATCCCACCTCTTTTCGTTTTTTGGTCTTCTCGGCAAGCGTTTGCCGAGAGCTTTCATATTATTTTTCTTTTTCTTTGATAAAATCCGCAAGCGGATAGCGCCCGGCCGCATAGCCGCCGAAAGCGTCCTTCTCGTCGTAAAAGACGGCAAGGATCTGCCCCTCGGTATAAAGAATCCCCGCGCCGATACGAGCGCTCTTTCCGCTTCGCCTCGCTTCATCTTGCAAGGTTTTCTTTACACGTGATAGGGTCTTATCCTCTTTATACAAGCATTTTGGGAGAGTTGAATCCGCGTTTGTCATTAAACGGTCGCAAAGAAGCCAATCGCGCAGAACCAAGGGGTCAACCGAAGGGGACGCCGAAGCAACCTCAAAAAAGAGGTCGTAAAGAGCGTTTAGGGAAAGCCCCTCGGCGGGCATACGGCTGCCAAGCGAAGAGAAAACGTCGAAAGGGCGGATCTTCAGCGTATCGGTAAGATAGGAAAGCGAGGAAGCGAAGCGATGGCTGTTACAGAGGCGATCAACCGCCGTTTCCACGCGGTGAAGGAGCCGAAGATCCTCACAGGAAAGGGCGGGGGTGCTTTCAACCTCATAGGGCGGCTCTTTGCTGTAAAGAAGCGGATAGTCCTCTTTTTCCTCTCGCATCTTCGCCCCGTGCAAAAGCTTCAAAAAACCGATCTGCAGCATATCGGCCCCGAGGGAATAGGCTTTATCGATCCCTTGCGCAAAAAGCGCAAGATCCTCATAAGGAAGCCCCGCGATAAGGTCGATATGGATCTCGATATTTCCCATCGCCGTTAAGCGACGTATATTTTCGGTAAGGCGACGTAGATCGGTCGGCCGATCGATCGCGCGAAGCGTTTTTTCGTGAAAGCTTTGGATCCCGATCTCAAAGCGGAAAAGCCCGCGCGGCGCGCCCTTGAGAAGAGAAAGATCCTCTTCGGTAAGAAGCTCTCCGCCGATCTCAAAATGAAAGCGGCTCTCTTTCGGGATGCTTTTGCCCCATTCTTCGATCAAAAAGGACCAGATACGGCGGGCGCGGAGGCGGTCGGCATTAAAGGTGCGGTCAACGAGCTTTACGATCTTCGGGCCGCTTTTCGCAAGAAGCGTAAGCTCTTGCTCAACCCGCTCAAGCGGAAAGAAGCGAACGCCGCCCAAATTACCCGAAAGGCAAAAGGCGCAACGAAAGGGGCACCCCCGGGAGGTTTCCAGATAAGCAATACGCCCCTTTGCCGCCCCGAGATACGCGGGGGTGATGGGGCTTGGCGGCACGGGCGGAAGAGAAATCTCCTCGCCGTACAGAAAGCCGTCTTTCCCACGCGAAACCGAAAAGGGCACGCCGCAGGGGTCTTCCCCCCTTGAAAGGGCGTCGCAAAGGCGGGCGACGGGAAGCTCTCCCTCCCCGCGTAAAACCGCGTCGGCCCCCTCGTTTTCCTTTAGGAATTCCTCTGCCGCGTAGCTGACCTCGGGGCCGCCGACGGCGATAAAAAGAGAGGGATCGCGCGCCTTTATCAGGCGTATCAGCGCTTCGCTCTCACGGCGATTCCAGATATAGACCGAAAGGCATAAAAGGCTTGGCTTTCCCTCAAGGATACGCTCGCATACCCCCTCAAGCGGCTCATTCACCGTGGCCTCAACGACCGCGCCCTCGACCTTCTCCTTCGCGAAGGCGTTTATGCCCGCAAGAAGGCAAAAGGGGGCGAGCGACAGATGAGTATACTTGGCGGAAAGCGTTGATAAAACGACCGAAAGCATTTTATTCAGGCTCGCTTGCCGGGCTTACCGAAGCGCCGTGCAAGATAAAGGGAAAAATAGGTAAGAGCCGAAAGCAGAATGATCGTAGCGCCCGAGGAGATATTCAAATAATACGAAAGCGTAAGCCCCCCGAGTGTGAAGAAGGCGGAAAAAAGGCAAGCGCCGATCATACGCCCCGATAGGCGGCGCGAAAGGTGCGAAGCGCAGGCGGCGGGCGCCGAAAGCAGGGCGATCGCCAGCATAATGCCGCTCACGCGGATAAGTACCACCACGGTAAGGGCGATAAGGGCAAAAAGAATATATTCAAGAAGCGTCGTTTTAATGCCCGAAAGCGTTGCGAAGCCGCTATCGAAGAGATAGGCCTTAAAGTCGGCAAAAAGGGCAACGAGAACCAAAAGAACGACAAGCGATAGGATCAGCATCAGCAAAAGGTCGGTGGCCGATACCATTAAAATGTTGCCGAAGAGATACGAATTAAGATCGGGCGGGTAGCCGGGGGTCAGGGCGATAAAGCCGATCCCCATCGCCATACCGAGCGACCAGAAGAGCGCGATAAGCACGTCGGTCGCGGCGCCGCGGCGGCGCATCGTACCGATCGAAAAGGCGGCCGCAAGAGAGAACAGCACAGCGCCGAGCATCGGGGAAAAGCCCAGAAAATACCCAAGCCCTACCCCGCCGTAAGCGGTGTGGGCGATCCCCCCGCTCATCATCAGCATCTTTTTTTCGACGATGATCACGCCGATGATGCCGCAAAGCAGCGAGGAAAGCAGGGCGGCGATGACCGCGTGCTGCATAAAGGGATACCGAAGGATCGCTTCAATCATGGCAGCAGCCCCCTTCCCCGCCGTGTGAGCGAAGCACGCGGTGCGGCACGCCGTGGGCGATCAGATCGACGGGGCAGCCGTACATCGCGGTGCTGACCCGCTCGTCAAGCTCGGGCTCGCCGTGATAGACGAGCGTATGCGATAAGCACGCAAGGCTGCTGATGGCCGAAGAGACCGCCAGAAGGTCATGCGTGACCATCAGAACCGTCATACCGCCCTTATTGAGGCCGGTAAGCAGGGCGTAGATCTTGGCGCGGGTACCGGGGTCAACGCTGGCGGTCGGCTCGTCAAGAAGCAATATCCGCGGCTCGCGTGCCAGGGCGCGCGCTAAGAGAAGGCGCTGAAATTCGCCCCCCGAAAGATCGCTGACGGGGCGCTTTGAAAAGCCCCCGAGATCCACCATTTCAAGATAATCCTCCGCCTTATCAAGCTGCCCCTTCCCAAAGCGGAAAAAGGGATGAAGACCCCCGCCGAGAAGGGCGGTGCAAACAACCTCGCCTACCGTGATGGGAAAGCGGCGGTCAAAGCTCGCGAATTGCGGAACGTATCCGAGAATTGCCCGATTTTTGGCGGCGGGCTTTCCAAAGATCTCAATGCTTCCCCTTTTCGCGGGAATAAGCCCAAGGATCGAGCGAAGCAGGGTGGTCTTTCCCCCGCCGTTCGGCCCGATGATGCCCAAAAATTCCCCCTCGGCAACCGAAAAGGAAACGTCGGACAAGACCTCGGCGGCGCCGTAGCCGACCGAAAGCCCATCGATCGCGATGGCTTTATTCATAAAGCGTTCCTCCTTTACGGTGATGGGGTGGCGCCGGCCTTGATCGCCTGTGCCATGGCAAGAAGATTTTCAAGATAATTTTCGGCAAGCGGGGAAAGCATAACGGCTTGTCCCCCGATTTCCTCTGCTAAGACCTCGGCGGCGCGGCTATCAGTCTCGGCCTGGTAAAAAACGGTTTTGATCCCCGCTTCCTTGGCGTGGGCGACGGTCGCGGCAAGATCGGCGGGCGTGACCTCCTTCCCGCCCTTTTCCAAGGCGCGCATCGTAAGGTCGTATTCGTCGGCAAAATACCCAAAAGCCGGGTGGTATGCCAAAAATTCACGGCAAGGGATATCGGCAAGAAGCGAGCGGATCGCAGCGTCGGTGTTTTCGATATCGGCTATATACGCGTCGGCATTCGCGCGGTAGGTAGCGGCGTTTTCGGGGTCGTAGAGAGCGGCCGCCTCGGCGATCGCCTCAACCATTGCGCAAGCGCGCGAAGGCGAAAGCCAGATATGGGGATCGCGCCCCCCGTCCATAAGAAGATCGGGCGCCGCCCTACGCGCGGCGTCGGCAAGCGAGATATGGGTCGTGTTTTGGGAAAGCATCGGCAAAAGTGCCGTCTTTTCCATCGGAACGCCGATCGAAAAATACAAAACGGCGTCCGAAAAATCCGCCATCTCGGCGATCGTGGGCGTATAGGATTCGGGGCTGTACCCCGGGGGCACCATGACCGCTACGCGCACCCCGTTCCCCATAACGGCGCGCACAAAGGCCGCCTCGGGCAGGATCGATACCGCCACGATCGGGCGATCGTCCTTTAGCGGGGTACAGCCGCAAAGGGCGGAAAAAAGAAGGGCAAGCACAAAAAGCATCGCCCCAACACGCCGAAAACGAAGCATAAAGCAAAAAACTCCTAAAATGAATTGTTTATATTTTAACGCACGCACGCCCGTCTGTCAAGTGTAAAAAATTTATACTATGCAAAAATAGGGTCGGCGCGCCGCTTTTTTAGGGGCGTTCGCCATCTTCCCCCTTGACAAAAAGAAAAAAAGAGGTATCATTAAAGGGTAGCCAAGCGCAACCTAAATTAAACCCGCCGAAAAGGCGAAGGGCAAAGCTTTCTCGCACTGTTCGCTTAAAAAGCGGCAACCATTCCGCCTCACATCGCAAAAACCATCCCCCTGCTCTTTTGGGGTACCTGAATTTTAAGGGAGCAGATTTTGCGAGTGGTGAGCCTTCAAATTCACCGGCATATGCCAATATGTCAAGAATTTGAAGCGATGATCATCACAAAATATGCCCCTTAAAACGGGTTGAATTTAGGTTGCGCTTGGCTATTCATTCGTGAGTTCGTAACCATCCTCACGTAAAACAAAACTAAGGAGATCAAAAATGAAAATCAAAAACGCGCGTTCCCTGACCCGCGGCGCCCTTATTGCCGCTCTCTACGTTGCCCTTACCTTCGTATCCGCCTCGCTGGGGTTGGCGGGTAACGCCCCCATCCAGCTTCGCCTATCGGAGGCCCTAACCGTTCTTCCCTTCTTCTGCCCCGAGGCTATATGGGGTCTGTTTGTTGGCTGTATGCTTTCCAATCTTTTGATCAGCGCACCGCTTTGGGATATCCTCTTCGGCAGTCTTGCGACGCTCATCGGCGCCATCGGCGCCCGCCTGCTGCGGCGCTACCGTCTGCTTGTTCCGCTACCGACCATTCTTTCGAACGCCGCGATCATTCCCTTTGTGCTGATCTACGCCTACGGCGCTACCGACGCTTACTGGTTCTTACTCGTCACCGTTTCGATCGGCGAGATCCTTTCGGCGGGTGTACTCGGTTTGATCCTGCTTCGCGCCCTCGAAAAAAGAGGAAAGGTTTTGTTTACAAAATAATGAGAGAAACCACGCTTTGCTACATAGAAAAGGATAATTGCTATCTTCTTCTACACCGCATCAAAAAGAAGAACGACGTCAACCAAGACAAGTGGGTCGGCGTTGGCGGCGGGCTGGAAGAGGGAGAGACCCCCGAAGAATGCCTTTTGCGTGAGGTCAAGGAAGAGACCGGTCTTTCCCTAACCGATTACCGCTATTGCGGAAGAATCGATTTTGAATGCGACCTGTATCCACCCGAGATCATGCATCTTTATCACGCGACCGGCTTTTCGGGCGATATGCTGCCCGATTGCCCCGAGGGCGTACCGATGTGGATCAAAAAAAGCGAGTATCTTTCTCTTCCTATGTGGGAGGGGGATCGCATCTTTCTTAAGCTGATGGAAGAGGGGGCGCCCTTTTTCCACCTTTCGCTTTCCTATATCGGTGACAAGCTGCAAAAGGCCGTCCTGAACGGCGAGGCGCTTTCGCTTACGCCCTATGGGGGATAAAGAACGCCGCTTTAAACCATACTGAAGAAAAAAGGAGCCATAAGATGAAGCTTGACAGAAAAAACGCCACCGAGCTTGAAAAATGGGATCTTACCCAAATTTATCAAACCGAAGAGGCCTTTTCGGCCGATATGGAGCTTTTTAAGAAAGAGCTTTCCGCTTTTCCTTCGCTACGCGAGGGAATGACCGAGGGTGGGGAGGGGCTTTATCGCGTGCTTTCAACGCATACCGCCCTCGTACGCAGGCTTTCCAAGCTTTACGAATACGCCTTTCTTTCCTCAGATCTTGACAAAGGGGATAACGGGGCCTTGGCGCGGCTTGACCGCGTTATGAACCTGGATAACGATTTTTCGGCCGCAACCTATTTTATTGACCCTACGCTTTGTTCACTTTCCGACGAGGCGCTTGAGGGCTGTTACCGCGATTTCCCAGCCCTTACCGAATACCGCCGCCCGATCTATCGCGTGCGCCGTTACACCCCCCATATGCTTGACGAGGGGGGCGAAAAGCTGCTTGCCGACCTTTCCCCCGCCCTTCACAAGGAGCAGGGGATCCACTCGATCTTTGCGAACGCCGATCTGCAATTCGGCACGGTAAAGGACGAGAACGGCGAAAAGGTGACGCTTTCCTCGGCTACCTACGTGCCGCTTCTGATGAGCAAAAGCCGCAGCGTGCGCCGCGCGGCCTTCAAAACGCTTTATAAGACCTACCGCCAATTCGGGAACACCTTCTCTTCGCTGCTTAGCGGCGCGATCAAGGAGCAGGTAACGCTTTCTAAGCTTCGTTCCTTCCCCGATTCCCTGACCGCCAGCACCTTTTCGGACGAGGTGACCCCCGCTGTCTACAATACCCTTATCGAAACCGTGGAAGAAAACCTTGCCCCGCTTTTTGATTACTACGACCTCAAAAAAGAGGTGCTTGGGGTCGGAAAGCTGCATATGTACGACGTATACGCCCCCCTGCTCCCCGATTTTTCCGAGGAATACAGCTATGAGCGGGCGGTAAACGAGGTCCTTGATGCCATTAAGGTTCTCGGGGACGAATATTACACCACCTTAAAGCGCGGCCTTACCGAAGAAAGATGGGTCGACGTTTATCCCACCAAGGGCAAGCGCAGCGGCGCTTACAGCGCGGGCTGCTACGATACGAACCCCTATATCCTTTTGAACTTTATGGGTAAGCTCGACGATGCTTCAACGCTTGCACACGAAGCCGGTCACTCGATGCACACCTATTTCTCGAACAAAGCCAATCCCCCGCACAGCGCGCATTACACCATTTTCGTCGCCGAGGTCGCCTCAACCGTCAACGAGCTTCTCTTCACCCGCAAGAAGCTGCGCGAATCCACGGTTAAGGAAGAAAAGCTTTCGCTCTTAAATCAGCTGATGGAGACCTACAAGGGCACGCTTTACCGACAGACGATGTTTGCCGCCTTCGAAAAAGAGATGCACGCCCTTTGCGAGGCAGGCGAGCCCTTAACCAAAGACGTGATGTGCGAAAAATATTACGCGCTCGTCAAGAAATATTTCGGCCGTGACGTCGTTTGTGACGAGGATATCGCCTACGAATGGATGCGCATCCCGCATTTCTATTCGATCTTTTACGTGTATAAGTACGCGACCTGTATTTCCGCCGCCTCGGCCATCGTGAAGCGGATCGAGGAGGAAGGAGACGCCTATATCCCGAAGTACCTTGAATTCCTGAAGGCCGGGAACTCGAAGAGCCCGATCGACAGCTTGCTTCTTGCCGAGATCGATCTGACGAAAAAAGACCCGATCGAAGCCGCTATTGCCGATTTTGCAAAAGCCGTTCGGGAATTCCGCTCGTTTTGGAAAGAAAGCGAATGAGCCTATTTTTTGACCCGTGAAAGCAATTGCCTTCACGGGTCTTTTCTTTTCGCAAAAGGCCCTCGTTTTTGAAAATATTTTTCGCTATTCGTTTTTTCTCTTGAAAAAAGCGTGGATTTTTTCAAAAAAATATGCCGCTGTATCTTGACAGCGGCAGAGAAACACGATACAATAAATAAGAAGAAGTGTTTTCTTTGAAAAAATACGGAAGGTGACGGGCAAATGGCTGTTTACAACCGCCGCGGCGATAGCGGAAAAACGACGCTTGGTTCCCCCACCCCCATCGCCAAGGACGATATTCGTCTTTGCGCCATCGGGGATTGTGAGGAGCTTGGTGCCGTTCTTTCTCTTTGCGCGCCGCTTTGTGATGCCCCGCGCGCCGAAACGCTTCGCCGTATTCAATCGGTTATAGAAAGCATCGTTACCTATATTCAGTCGGGCGGGATGGCAACCCATCTGCCGACCGATGCCGACGTTTCGTATCTTGATATAGAGCGAGAGAGAGCGGAAGCTTCTCTTCCCCAAAAGGAAAAGGCCGTGGGAAGCGAGCTTTCGGCAAGACTTAAGCACGCCTATACCGTTTCAAGGCGGTGCGAGCGCTCGCTGGTTCATATGGAAAAGGTGTATCCCGCGAAAAAGATGCTTGACCCGTATATGAACCGCCTTTCTTCTCTCCTTCTTTCGCTTTCCGAGGCCACCAAAGAAGCCGCAAACCCTTGCGCGCCTATCCAAGGGCAGCAAGCCGCCGCTTCCCCGATCAACAAAGACGCGCTCGTACGCGAGGTTTTGCACCGCTTAGGAGGTACTATGCTGAATCTGTCCGATGCCAAGTCCTTGATCGAGGCGATCGAGAACGAGGCCAAGAGAACCGGCAAAGCGGCCGTTATCGCGGTCTGCAACGCCGAAGGAAATCCCATCGCCGTCAACGTCATGGACGGGGCCTTCCTCGTCAGCTTTGACGTAGCGGTGAAAAAGGCGTATTCGGCCGTCGCCGTCAAAATGCCGACGATCGAGCTTGGTAAGCTCGTTGCCCCCGGCGGCACCTTTGCGGGATTGGATGCGGCCACGGGGCTGATCACCTTCGGCGGCGGGGTTCCGCTCTTCCGCAACGGCACGCTGGTCGGCGGGCTGGGCGTTAGCGGCGGTACCGGCGAAGAAGATCACGAATTGGCCGAATTCGGTCTTGCTTTTTTTAAAAAAATGTAAAGAAAACGTAGCATATAAAAAGCACCGTTTCGAACGGTGCTTTTTGTTTTTTGCTTCAAGCGTTGGCTTTGGCGCTTTCCGCGCGCTCTCGGATATAGGCCTCCATCCCCTCAAAGGGAAGGCCGAGAGCCACCGAAAGCTCGGTATACAGATTGCGGCGCGCTTGCATATCGTATTCGGTCTCAAAATCGGGCAGGCGGCGTTGCATCCCCGAAAGCTCGCTTCGGCGGCGGGAAATGGTTTTCAGAAGGGCGATATAGGCATCGATCGTTCCGCTTACAAGGGCGGCGCGATACACCTCGCGCCTTTCCTTCTCCGTCGAAACGCAAAGGTAGGGGATATCCAAGATCCTTTCAAAGATCGCTTCGGCCTCGTTTTTCTCTATGATCGGGCGCATCGGAATACGCTCATTCTCAACCGGGGTGTAGATCATAGCCTGCCCCGTACCGCGAAGCGGCTTTAGGGCATAGTAAAGGCGCGTATCCTTTTTATCAAGGGGGGATGGGCATACCGCGTCAACGCGGCAAACACCGTTCGTCCCGTATACCATATAATCACCAATTGAAAACATCCATACGCCTCCTTTTGTATTACATGCACAATTATTTGCACTCTTCACTACTTATTATACCAAATTTTACACAAAAAATATATAGGCACTTTCACCAAAAATTTGCAAACCGCTTTTGACAAAGACGGCAATAGGCAGGGGCAATATACGCAAAAGAAAAAGGGGATACGCATTCTGCGCATCCCCTTTTATCGATTATCTTCGAGATAGCCCCTGCTTTACAGAAGGCGGATATGCGAACACTGCTCGGCCCCGCAGGAAAGCAGGCGATTCAGCTTATCGCTAAACTCGCTTTCGCTGAGCTCGGCGGTAAGAAGATGAAGCTCTTCCCCCTCCGACCAGAAATCGGCATCGCCGAAAATAACGGCGACGGCGTTTTTGTCGACCCCCGAAAGCGCAAGGTAATGGCGCGATACGAAATAGGAGAAATCGGTAAGCCCTTCCTCCGAGCGGACAAAGGGACGGTGGGTAGGCGCCCCACCCATAAGCAGATGAACGAGGTCTCCAACCATACTGGAGGCGGTGGGGGCTGCGCCCGCGCCACGGCCGTAGAAGAGAACGTCATCAACGAAATCGCCGTGTACCAAAACGCCGTTAAATACGTCGCTGATACGGGCGAGGGGCGATTCCTCGGGTACGAGGAAGGGGGCAACCATTAAGAACATCTCGCCAAGCGCGGTCTTCTCCATACGACCAAGAAGCTTGATCTGATAGCCCTGCTTAGCCGCTTCCGAAACGTCAACGGCGCGGATACCGGTGATCCCCTCGGTGTGGATCTTATCGGTGGGAACAAGCACGCCGCCCGCAACAGCCGCCAAAATGGCGATCTTACGGCAAGCGTCGGTCCCCTCAACGTCGGCGGCGGGGTTAGCCTCGGCATACCCCTTCTCCTTGGCTTCACGAAGAGCCTCGGCAAAATCAATGCCGGCGGTGAACATACGGGTTAAGATATAGTTGGTGGTGCCGTTCAAAATGCCCGCGATCTTATCGATGCGGTTTCCCGCAAGATCCGAAGCAAGCGGATGAATAACGGGAATACCGCCCCCGACGCTGGCCTCGAAAAGATACTGAACGCCCGCTTCCTTGGCGGCCGAGAGCAGCTCGTGCCCGAAGTTGGCCACGACCTCTTTGTTGGAGGTGATCACGTGCTTAGAAGCCTTTAAGGCCGCAAGCGAAAAATCAAAAGCAGGGTGGCTTCCCCCCATCGCCTCGATCACGACCGAAACGTCGGGATCCGCAAGGATCACGTCAAAATCCTTGACAAAAAGACCCGCGTAAGGCGAATCGGGCAGCTCACGCCTTTCAAGAATATATTTGATCTCGACCGCTTCGCCGGCCAGCGAAGCAAGACGCTCACCGTTTTTCGTGATAAGATCGGCCGTGCCGCATCCAACGACGCCGCACCCGAGAATAGCAACCTGCATAATCTTCCTCCAGCGTATATTCCCATATAGTATAGCATATCTTTTCCGTAAAATCAAGTAAAATCAAAAAAAGAGGGCACATATTTAAACCGAATGAAAAAGCTTTTGCTTCCAAAGAAAAAAAGGGGCTTACCGAAGCAAGCCCTCTTTTGGTAGGGTGAGAATACGCCTTTTTTCTTTTTGTCTTATTGCTTTACGAAGCGTAACGAACCGTTTCGTACAGCATTTCGGCAGCAGCCGCCCGCGTTAAAGGCTGCGTAGGCGAAAGCCCGCCAAGCTCATCGGTTGCGTAGATGCCCGCCATACAAAGCGCCTCAACCGACGCCCTCGCCCAGGTGGGGAGCGCATTGGAATCGGGATAGCTTTTGCTGACGGTGGGGGCTTCAAGCCCCAAGAGGCGCGCAACGATCACCGAGGCCTCGGCGCGGCTGATGACCTCGTCGGCACGGAATAAGAGCCCCTCGTCGGTGAAGCTGCCGACGACGTATCCCTTCTCTTGCGCGGTGGCCACGTAGGGGCGGATCGACGCGTCGATTTCCTCGTTATCGTCAAAGACGGTCTCGCGAAGCCCCGCGCGCTTTGAAACACCCGCCGCCTTCATCGCCATCACCAAGAATTCGCCTCTCGTTACCTCTTCGTTGGGGCAAAAAAGCATATCGTCCCCCGAAAGGCTACCCATCATGATCCCCTCCTCGGCCATCACGAGGGCGGGAAGCGAAAGCGCGCTGTCCGAAAGATCGGCGTAGGTTAAGCTGCTACCGTTTTTCTTCACCGTGATGCGAACCGTTTCGGGCTTGCTGTAATTGCCGTAGCTATCACGTACGACGTAGGTGAAGCTATCGCTGCCCGTATAGCCGCCCTTCGGGGTGTAGCG
>JAZRFI010000130.1:0-15434 GCA_045661285.1 Eubacteriales bacterium
AGCGGATCCGCGCCTCATTACTGTCGGAAGGGAACGACCGCTCCGATATCGTGATCGGCACGCACGGTCTCCTTTCCGAGTCGGTCGAATTTGCCGATCTTGGCCTTACGGTAACCGACGAGCAGCACCGCTTTGGGGCGGGGCAACGCGCCGTTTTGAAGGAAAAGAACGAAAAGGCGCATCTGTTGGTCATGAGCGCGACCCCCATTCCCCGTACCCTTGCGCTTATGCTGTACGGCGACCTCGACGTTTCCCGCATTACCGAGCTGCCGAAGGGGCGGCAAAAGGTCGATACCCTTTTCGTGGGTGAGGATATGCGAGAACGCCTTAACGGCTTTATTGAAAAGCAGGTAAACGAAGGTGGGCAGGTATATATCGTATGTCCCGCGATCGAAGAAGACGGCGAGGAAGACGCCTTACCGCTTGAAAGCTTTCTTTCCTTTGCCGAAAAAGAAGAAAAGCCGCCCTTAAAGGGGGCGGTCGAATACGCAGAGCGGTTGATCGGTCTCTTCCCCACCTGCCGCATCGCTTATCTGCACGGAAGAATGAAAAGTGCCGAAAAGGACGAGATCATGCGGCGTTTTTCCGAGCGGGAGATCGACATTCTCGTTTCCACCACCGTTATTGAGGTGGGGGTAAACGTACCGAACGCCTCGCTCATGATCGTGGAAAATGCCGAGCGCTTCGGTCTTTCTCAGCTTCATCAATTACGCGGGCGCGTCGGTCGCGGTACGCGAAAATCCTATTGCGTACTGGTTTCGGATGCCAAGGGCGAAACGGCCAAAAGACGGCTTTCGGCCCTTTGTAAAACGAACGACGGCTACGAGATCGCCGAAGAGGATCTTGCCTTGCGCGGCCCCGGTGACTTTTTTGCCGCCTCGTGCGGGGATTCGCTTCGCCAAAGCGGGGGTATGGGGCTTCCCCTTATCGCGCTTTGCAAGGATACCCGCTTGATCGAGACCGCCTTTCGGGAGGCTAAGGCGCTTCTTTTGGAAGATCCGACGCTTTCTTCCCCCGACGGGCAGGCCGCTCTTCGCGAAGTAAATCGCCTCTTTAAAATCAACCAAAACACCTTCTCTTGAAAGGAGACGTTATGTCCTATCAGCCTTTGGCAGACCGCATCCGCCCGAAATCTCTTGAGGAGATGGTGGGGCAAGGCCACCTCGTCGGCGAGAACGGCATCCTAAAAAGAATGCTTGAAAAAGGCGCTGTCGGCAATATGATCTTCAGCGGCCCTCCCGGTACCGGAAAAACCACGGCCGCCCGTATCATCGCCGAAGCCAGCGGGCTTCATCTGTGCCGTCTCAATGCGACGACCGCTTCCCTGGCGGACGTAAAAGCGGTGATAAGCGAGACCTCTAACGTCTTTGGCTCGGGCGGGGTTTTGCTCTATCTTGACGAGATTCAGTATTTTAACAAGAAGCAGCAGCAATCGCTTCTTGAATACATGGAGGACGGACGGGTCATCCTGATCGCCTCTACCACCGAAAACCCGTATTTCGCGATCTATCCCGCCCTTATCTCCCGTTCTTCGGTTTTTGAATTCAAGCCGGTATCGCCCGAAGAGATCGCCCCCCACCTAAGGCGGGCGCTTGCAACCTTAAACGAAGAAAACGGGACGAAAAAGGAGGCGGAGGACGCCCTTCTTCTTTCGATCGCCTCCCACGCGGGCGGGGACGTACGCGCCTCGGTTGGGCTTTTGGAAAACGCTTATTATTTATCGGGAGAGACTCTTACCGAAGAGGCGTTTTGCGCGCTGTATCCCTCGTATTCGGGGAGCTTTGATCCCCACGGCGACGGGCATTACGACCTGATGTCCTGCCTGCAAAAATCGATTCGCGGCTCCGATCCCGACGCCGCCATCTTTTATCTGGCCAAGATCTTAGCGGCGGGCGATCTTCTTTCGGCTGTTCGGCGCTTACAGGTGATCGCCTCGGAGGACGTAGGACTGGCTTACCCTATGGCCCCCGCGATCGTCAGAGCTTGCACCGAAAGCGCGAAGGATCTCGGGCTCCCCGAGGCCGCCATTCCGCTTTCGCACGCCACCATTCTTTTGGCGACCGCGCCGAAATCCAACTCCTCGCACGTCGCTTACGAAAGGGCAAGGGCCGACGTGGATAAGGGCTACGGGCAAAGCCTTCCCACCCATCTGCAAAGCCCGCTTTTCTCGGGATATCTGTATCCGCATGACTACCAAAACCATTACGTTGAGCAGGAATATCTGCCGAGCGACCTTCGCGGACGCCACTATTACTCCTTTGGCGAAAACAAGATCGAGCAAGCCGCCAAGAGCTATTATGAAATGATCCGCGGAAAGAAGTCCTGAAAATACCGTTTGACAGACTTGGCTTTTTGCATTATAATGAAATCAATCTAATTTCGGAGTAAGCTATGAAGCATCATTTTATCATCAATCCCGCCGCCGGAAAAGGTACACTGACCGAATCGCTTACCGCAAGGATCACCGCCGCCTGCGAAAAAGCCGCGGTTGAATACGTCATTTACGAAACGAAGGCCCCCGGCGATGCCGAGCTTTACGTGCGCGAGGCGTTGAAGGAAGACGGAACACACCGTTTTTACGCTTGCGGCGGAGACGGCACGCTTGGCGAAACCGTCAACGGTGCGCCCGAATGCGACCGCGCCGAGTTCGCCCTTATCCCGATCGGGACGGGGAACGATTTTTGCCGCAATTTTGATTACCGCGCCGCTTTTTTTGAGATCGAGCGGCAGCTTAACGGTGTCCCTACCCCCATTGACCTTATCCGTTACAACGACCGCTATTGCGTGAACATGCTGAATATCGGCTTCGACTGCAACGCCGCCAACCGTGCCAATGAGCTGAAAAAGAAGCGCCTTTTCCCCAAAAGCATGGCTTACGCCGGCGGCATTGTCTCTTCCCTCGTGCGAAAGATGACGACCGAAATGACCGTAACGCTTAATGGGGAGGAAGAGATCAGCCGCCCCTTGCTTCTCATCACCATCGCCAACGGCCAATTCTGCGGCGGAGGCTTTCGTTCCAACCCCAAAGCCTCGCCGATCGACGGGCTTTTTGACGTAAACATCATCGAAAAAATGTCGCGCCTTTCGTTCATTTCTTTGGTAGGCTCTTACAAAGCGGGCACGCATTTGGAAACCGCCCCCGGTTACGTTACCTACCGCCAAGCAAGCGCCCTTTCGCTGACCTTACCGAAAAACACCGCTGTTTGCGTAGACGGGGAGATCGAATACGCCGACTCTCTTACCGTCTCGCTCTCCCCCTCGGCGATCCGTTTTGTGCTTCCTGAAGGCGTTTCCTTCAAAAAGGAGCTTTGGGAAGAAACGCTTGAAGCGGAAAAAGAGAGCGCCGAACCCCAAAACGAAACTCCCGAACAAGAAGAAAAGGAAGAAGTTCTCGATCTGTTATGAATCTTTTTAAAAACCGCCCCTTCGCGCTCTGCCTTTTCTGTTTTATCAGCGGCCTTCTCACTTTTTACATAACACTGCAAAAGGAGATCCCTTTCTATTTCGGCTTGCTCCTTCCCCTTTTCCCTCTTCTCTTCTTTTTGTTATTCAAAAAAGGCAGACGGCGCATTGCGCTCTTCTGCCTTCTTTTTCTTTTGCTGGGCACGGCCGTTGGTTACCTTCACTACCGCCACGCCTTCGAAGAAATTTGGGAAGCGGAAGAGGATATCTCGATCATGGGGGACGTTCACGAGATCCTTTCCGAAGGGAAAAGAACCGATACCGTTCTTGTTCATGTTTTCCGTATGGGTGAAAACGAAAGGGATATATGGATCCGTTTAAAGCTTCCCGCTGAAGAGGAGGTAAAGGTAGGAGATCGCCTTTCTTGCAAAATTACCGATATTACCCCCTCCTCCTCTTACGATATTTCCCGTGGCATCGCAGGGAGTGCCGTGACCGATACATCCGTGCCGATCGTCTTTTCCGAAGGGGAAGATCCCTCTCTGTTTTCGGGATTGCGCGATACGCTTCTTCATCGCTTACGCGCTGTTCTGCCCGAAAAGGAAGGTCAGCTTTTATGCGCGCTTTTGCTTGGGTATGACGAAAATATAAGCGAAAACGTAAAGCTTTCTTTCCGAAGAAGCGGCCTTTCACACGTCTTGGCACTGAGCGGGATGCATCTTGCCTTGCTTGCCTCTCTTTCCCTTTTCCTGTTAAAAAGGATGCGGCTTTCACGCCGCATCGGGGTGATCTTTACCCTCGCTTTTATATGGGTTTATACCGCCTTGACCGACTTTTCCCCCTCTCTTTTACGTGCGGCCGTCATGCTGACGGTCGTAGAGCTTGGCACGCTGTTGCGAAGAATTCCCGATGAGTATACCTCGCTCTTTTTCGCGATCGTTCTCATCTCCTCCTTCTCGATCGGCGCTGTGTTGGATATCGGCCTTTGGCTTTCCTTTTTTGCGACCTTCGGTATTCATTTTTTGAAGGATATCGCACCCCGGCAGAAAAGAGGCGGCTTTCTTTCGTCGCTTTTTCGCCGTATCTCCTTTGCGCTGCAGCTGACCCTCTCCGCCTCGGGTTTTACGGTTTTGCTGATGGCCGTTTCCTTTGGAGAGTTTTCCTTGATCGCGCCGCTTTCCAATCTGCTCTTAGCGCCCTTTTTCAACCTGCTTTTGATTTTGGCGTTTCTTCTTTTACTTTTCCCCTTCTCTTTTCTTGGTACCCCCATCGCCGTCTTTACCGATCTTCTTTTACAAGCGGTTGAATTCTTCGCGAAGATCCCGAATATTTTCATCTCGATCTCCGACCCGCTTTCTTTCCTTTTCGTTCTTTTGTTCTCTCTGCTTCTCCTTTCTATCGTATGCTTCAAGATCAAAAGAAAAAGGATCGTACGACCGCTCTTTCTTTGTTCCTTTTTGGGGCTTTTCGTAACGCTTGCACTTCTTAACGTTTTTTCGCTTCGCGACAGTTATTTTCTGTATCACCGATACTACGGAAACGAATATCTCATATTCAACGAAAAGGGGAACGTAACCTTGGTGGATATCAGCAACGACGATTACGCGTTGCCGTTTCTCATAGCCGACCTTGAAGAAAGCAGGATTACCGAGATTGATACGCTGATCCTCACCCATTACGATGAAAACAGTGCCGCCTACGTCGAAGATCTTACCGCCCGCGTGCTATGCTTTCGTATCCTGCTCGCCTTGCCCGAAAAAATTGAGGAAGCTGAATATTTTCTCGAAGCAGAAGAGCTGGCAAGCGAACTGGGGATTCTTACCGAGCGGCTGGAAAGCGGTCATTTTTCCTCGGATTCTCTTTCTCTCGTTTTTGAAAGAATCGCCCCGTCCCAGGGCGCGCCCCACCCCGCCTTTCTTATATCGGCCGATTTTTTGAGTGAGCCCATTTCTTACACCACCTCCAACGGGCTTTTATCCTTGCGAAGTGACGAGCGGATCGATGTCTTTTGTGACACCGATACCCTCATTATGGGCGCACATCCTCGCCGCTACGTCTACTATAAGGATCTTGACCTTTCCCATATCGAAACCGTTATCACTGCCTACGAGGATGCGCATCCTTATGTTACACTTCCCGAAGAGGGGCTGATAAAATCGCCGTACGTTTTTAAAAAGACAATCCGATGATAAGAAATACGAAAAAAGCTAAAAGGAGCTACACTGCAAAAACAGTATAACTCCTTTTTGTTTGCGTTTATGCCTAAGGGCGATAGCCCTTTAAACGTTGAAGCGGAAGACGACGATATCCCCGTCCTTCATCACGTAATCCTTGCCTTCGCTTTGCAAAAGCCCCTTTTCACGGACGGCGTTCATACTGCCCTCTCTCATGAGAGCGTCGTAAGCCACGACCTCGGCGCGGATAAATCCTCGCTCAAAATCGCTGTGGATCTTACCGGCGGCGCCGGGGGCCTTGGTTCCCTCGGTAATCGTCCAAGCTCTGACCTCCTTGGGTCCTGCCGTTAAGAAGCTGATAAGCCCCAAAAGCTTATAGCTTGCCTTGATCAGCTTATCCAGACCGCTTTCGCTGATGCCGAGATCGGAAAGGAATTCGACCTTCTCTTCCCCCTCAAGATCCGAAAGCTCGGCCTCGATCTGGGCGCAGACAGCGATGATCCCCGAATGCTCGCTTTCAGCGTAGGCGCGAAGCGAAGCGTACGCGGGATTTTCTTCATACGAGCCGTCTACCTCGTTTTCGGCGATATTCGCCATATAGATGACCGGCTTTTTGGTCAAAAGACGGGTCTCGGCAAGAAGCAGCTCCTCTTCCTCGGTAAATTCAAGCGATCTTGCGCATTTTCCTTCATCAAGGGCTTGCTTGATACGCTCTAAGAGCGCGCTTTCCTTCGCGGCCTCTTTATCGCTTCTTTCCAGCTTTTTGGTCTTTTCGAGGCGCCGCTCTACGATCTCAAGGTCGGAAAGGATCAATTCAAGATTGATCGTATCGACGTCACGAACCGGGTCGACCCCACCGTCAACGTGAACGATGTTGCTATCCTCAAAGCAGCGTACGACGTGTACGATCGCGTCTACCTCACGGATATTGGCGAGAAACTTATTGCCAAGCCCTTCCCCGCGCGAAGCCCCCTTGACAAGACCCGCGATATCGACAAATTCGATCACAGCGGGCGTATATTTTTCGGGGTTATACATCTTCGCCAGCTCGTCAAGCCGCTTATCGGGGACGGCTACCACCCCGACGTTCGGGTCGATGGTGCAGAAGGGATAGTTGGCGGAGGGCGCCCCTGCGTTGGTAAGCGCATTGAAGAGCGTGCTTTTTCCTACATTCGGTAAACCGACGATACCAAGTTTCATAATTGCCTCTTTAATCTATTGATAATAATTTCCATTAGTATAACACATTTTCGGGGGATTGGCAAGCGCTTTCCCAAAAAAGCGAAAAAACATTGGTTCTTCACACAGAATTCATCTTGCATTCTTGACTTTATTGGTGAAATATGGTATAATACCACTTGAATTTGTAAACCTTTTCGTTTTTACCGTGCATAGAGACGTCTTTAGAAAGGATTTTGAATATGAATGAGATCAAATTACTGATTGCTGATGACGATCCCAATATCTGCGATATGATGCGCCTTTATTTTGAAAACGAAGGCTATAAGATCAAGGTGGCCTACGACGGCGTAGAGGCGCTTAGCACCTTCCGTTCCTTTGACCCCGATATCGTTTTACTCGATATTATGATGCCGAAGAAGGACGGGCGTCAGGTCTGCCGCGAGATCCGCGAGTTTTCGCAAAAGCCCATTATCATGGTCACCGCCAAGGGCGAGGTCTTTGGTAAGGTTCTGGGGCTTGAATTGGGGGCAGACGATTTTGTGATCAAGCCCTTTGACCTGAACGAGCTTTCGGCGCGTGTCAAGGCGGTCCTTCGCCGCTACAACGCGCACAGCGGGCAAAACGACGAGGTCGTTCGCTTTGAGAATATTGAGATCAGCCGTCAGAAGTACGAATTAAAGATCAACGGCAAGGCCATTGATATTCCCCCGAAGGAATTGGAGCTTCTTTACTTCTTAGCTTCTCATTGCAACATCGTTTATACCCGCGATCAGCTGTTGGATAAGGTATGGGGCTTTGAGTATTACGGTGACAGCCGCACGGTCGACGTTCACGTTAAGCGCCTTCGTGAAAAGTTAGAGGGGGTTTCCGATAAATGGACCCTCAAAACGGTTTGGGGCGTCGGTTATAAATTCGAGACCCTGTAAAAGAACGCATAAATAAGAAAGCCGAGGAAATTCCTCGGCTTTCTTATTTATCTCAACCCTTTTCGGTGGTCGTCTAAAAGCTTGTGGATACGCTTGGACTGATCCAGAAGCCCCGCAATGCTCTGCTCGTGATTGAGGGTATCGATGATATAGGCCAGATACTTGCACATATTGACCTCATGATACCATTTTCTCTCCAGAAGCTCGGGCATACGGTAGATGAGGTTGGTAGTCATGATACGGGTGAAGAGGCCTTCTTCATACGCCTTATCCATAAGCTCAAGGCCGTTGCAGAACAGGCCGAAGGCGGTGAAGATGAAGATACGGTTGGCCCCTCTCTCCTTCAGCTGAGAAGCGACGTCGATCATCGATTCACCCGAGGAGATCATATCGTCAACGACGATAACGTCCATCCCCTTGGGATCCTTACCGAGATACTCGTGGGCAACGATCGGGTTTTTCCCGTTTACAATCACCGAATAGTTGCGGCGCTTGTAGAACATTCCAAGCTCAAGCCCCAGCATCGAAGAATAGTACATGCAGCGGGACATCGCCCCCTCGTCGGGCGAGACGATCATAATCTTTTCTTTATCGAATTCGATATCGGGATACTCGTGAACGAGCGCCTTGATCATCTGATAGGTGGAGCGGAAGTTATCAAAGCTGGAAAGCGGAATGGCGTTCTGCACGCGAGGATCGTGTACGTCAAAGGTGATGATATTGGCAACGCCCATATTCGTCAGCTCTTGCAGTGCCAGCGCGCAGTCGAGCGACTCGCGGCTGGAGCGCTTATGCTGACGCCCCTCGTAAAGCATCGGCATCAGAACGGTAATTCTTTTCGCTTTACCGCCGATCGCGCCGATAATACGCTTTAGATCCTGAAAGTGATCGTCGGGGCTCATCGGCACGGTTTTTCCGTACATATTGTAGGTCACACCGTGATTAAAGACGTCTGAAATAATGAAAACGTCGCGGTTACGCATCGTATCCTGGATAAGGCCCTTGCCTTCACCGCTTCCGAAGCGGGGGCAGGTAGCCTTGGCGATGTAGGTCCCTTCTCCGTCGTGGCGACGCCAATCCTGAATATAGCGATCTACCTCGGCGACGAATTCCTCACATCCGCGCATTGCGATAATACTAAGCTCTCCAAATGAACTGTCTTTCATCTTCGCACCATCCTCGATTTAATACAAAATGTAATTTAATTATACAAGCGCGGCGCGTAAAAGTCAATAGCTAACCTTCGAAATCCTTCCATAAAAAAGCTTTTTGTGCTTTTATCCGAAAAGGCGTAGCAAAAGGGCGTTTTTTTACATATACTGTTACCACCAAAACCGTAAAGGAGCCGTATGGAAAACTGGAACGATTTTATTTCGACGCAAGCCCCTTTGACAAGCGAGGGGTATCTTTCACTTCGTATCGGAACGGCGGGCGGGGCGCTTCCCGTTGAGGGGGCGGACGTACGCATCGTTGGCAGCAATCCCGAAAACCAAGACCTCGTATACCTGTTGACGAGCGATCAAAGCGGCAGAATTCAAGTCATCGCGCTTCCCGCCCCGCAAAAATCGCTTTCCCAAAACCCCGAGAGCGCCGCCGAAAGCTATTCGACCTACGACGTCACCGTCTTTAAGGAGGGATTTTACACACAGCGTATCCTACAGCTGCCGATCTTTCCCACCGTTACCTCCACGCAATTTATCGAGCTGATCCCGCTTTCCGCCTTCGATCCCCAGCAAAATCCGCCGACGAACGAGCTGATCACGATCGAAAGGACGCCGTTTTCGAAAGGAGAGAGCCTCTGATGCCGAATCTTCCCACGATCCCCGAAACCATTACGGTGCATTTGGGCGCCCCCCCCTCAGACGCCCCGAACGTTACCCTTCCCTTTTCCGATTACATCAAAAACGTCGCCTCGAGCGAGATCTTTCCGACCTGGCCGGAAAGCGCCCTTCGCGCCAACATTTACGCCCAGATCTCCTTTGCATTAAACCGCGTTTATACCGAATTTTACCGCAATCAGGGCTATAACTTCGATATCACCAACCAGACCGCCTACGATCAGTCCTTTGTACGGGGACGGGATATTTTTGAAAATATCAGCCGCATCGTAGACGAAATTTTCGACAGCTACGTACGTCGCCAAGGAACGGTAGAGCCCCTCTTCACCGCTTATTGCGACGGCTTGCAGGTCAGCTGCGAGGGGCTTTCCCAATGGGGTACCGTCTCTTATGCGGAAAGAGGCTTTGCTCCTTACGAGATCCTGCAACGTTATTACGGGGAGAATATCGATATCGTCACAGACGTACCGATCGAACCGATAAGCGAAAGCGCCCCCGCAGTCCCTCTTCAACGCGGCAGCGCCAACAACGACGTTCTTCTCGTGCAAACGCGGCTCAACCGTATTTCGACCAATTTTCCCGGCATTCCGAAGATCTATCCCGTTAACGGGATCTTTAATACCGATACCGAAAACGCCGTGCGCGCCTTTCAGGGAATTTTCGGGCTTACGCCCGACGGCATCGTCGGGCGCAGCACCTGGTACGAGATCCAATATATCTACAACGGGGTAAAGCGGCTTAGCGAATTAAACTCGGAGGGGCTTAGGCTTGAGGAGATCCCCAGCTCTTACCCCGAAGCCCTCTCGCTCGGAACAGTGGATCCCGGCGTACGCGTTTTGCAATACTACCTTAATTACGTTTCACAGTATATCGATACCGTGCCGCGCATCGCGATCGACGGGGTCTTCGGCCCCGCGACCGAGCGAGCCGTTATCGCCTTTCAAAATGCCTACGGGCTTACCCCCGACGGAATCGTCGGCGAAAGGACGTGGGATCTTTTATATAACGCGTATCTCGGCTATATTGCCTCGCAAAACATTTCCTATACCGAAGGGGTTGCCATTCCCTTCCCGGGTCAAAATTTATCAAGAGGAGACAGCGGCCCCGACGTTTTGGTCTTGCAAGAGTACCTTCGCTATATTTCGGAATACTATCCCTCCATCCCCACCCCCGATGCAGACGGAATCTTCGGTCCGGGAACCGAAGCGGCCGTATCCGCCTTTCAAGAGCTGTTCGTCCCCTCATACGTAACCGGGATCGTAGGGGCGGCCACGTGGGGGGATATCGTTTCGGTATACAGCGATCTCTTTATCGGAAATCAGGTAAACGACGGGCAATTCCCCGGCTATACGATAGGGTAGGTGTATTATGTATAACATCAAAAACGAAAACGTTGCCATTCGGCAGATCCAAAGCTTTTTGCTGGAGCTTCATTACGCGGGGGCGGATATCCCCTTCGTGACCATTGACGGGATCTACGACCAAACCACAAGAGATAGCGTATCGAAATTTCAAGAAAGCGTAGGCTTACCGGTTACGGGTACGGTGGATTATTTCACCTGGACCCGCCTATACGAGGCCTACCGAAAGGCCTACGACGCAAGAGTATCCCCCGCCACGATCCCGCCCGACACCCCCTTTCCCGTCACCATCGGCGCAAGCGGCGTTGGGGTCGGCAACCTGCAACGCCTGCTGAACGCCTTGGCCGAACGATACGCCTTGCCCGTGACCACCGACGATAACGGGATCTATTCCTATTCGACCGCCGCCCTCGTCAGCGCCCTGCAAGCGATATACGGGGAAACGCCGAACGGGATCGTTACCGCCCCGCTTTTTGATAAGATGCTACGCGATTACAACTATCCAAAGACCCTCTGAATAGAAAAAAACGGTCGTGTCAAGAATGAAAGCAGCACAAAAAAAGGAGACACGACTTGACTGAAAAATTCACCTTAAAGGCGCAAAACGCCCTAAAAACGGCCGAAGAGACCGCCTCTTCTCTTGGGCATACCTATATCGGGAGCGAGCATCTTTTATACGGTCTTATCGCGGAAAAGGAGGGGGTAGCCGCCCGCATCCTTGAGGGGGTCGGGATCACCGCCGAGCAAATTAAGGAGGCGGTTTCGCTATTTACGGGGGTCGGGCACAAGACCAAACTGTCGGCCGCCGATATGACGCCGCGCACGCGCAAAATCATCAAGGAAAGCGCAAAGCAGGGGGCGAACGGTACCGAAGGGCTCGTAGGAACCGAGCATCTGCTTTTGTCGCTTTTAAAAACCGACGATTGCGTAGCCGTTAAGCTTTTACATTCGCTGGGCGCCAATCGAGCGGAGCTTTGCGCCGATCTATCGGATATCCTTGACACCCCCACCGAAAGAGAGGGCAAAAAACGCAATGCGCAAAAGGTGATCAGCCCCGAGCTTTTCGGCTTCGGGAGAGATCTGACGGCGGCCGCCGCCGAAGGAAGGATCGACCCCGTGATCGGGCGGGAGAAGGAAATCGGGCGACTCGTCCGTATTCTTTCCAGACGGCAAAAAAACAACCCCTGCCTCATCGGAGAGCCGGGGGTCGGAAAAACGGCGGTGGTAGAAGGCCTCGCCCAACGCATCGCCGACGAAACCGTTCCCCTTTCCTTGCGAGGGAAAATCATTTTCAGCCTTGATCTTTCCTCGATGATAGCGGGCGCCAAGTACCGCGGCGAGTTTGAGGAACGGATGAAGGGGGTGGTTTCCGAGATACGGAAAAACCCGAATATCCTTCTTTTTATCGACGAGATCCATACCATCGTGGGGGCGGGGGCGGCCGAGGGGGCGATCGATGCCGCCAACATCTTAAAGCCTCTTATGGCGCGCGGAGAGATCCGTGTGATCGGAGCCACGACGATTCAGGAATACCGCCGACATATCGAAAAGGATCCGGCGCTGGAACGCCGCTTTCAGCCGGTTTCGGTGGAAGAGCCGACCCCCGAGGAAACCAAGCGCATCCTTCTCGGTCTTAAGGAAAAATACGAAGCGCATCACAACCTTACGATCGAAGAGGCGGCGCTTGACGCCGCCATTCGCCTTTCCGCACGCTATATCCCCGACCGCTTCTTCCCCGATAAGGCCTTGGATCTTATCGACGAGGCGGCGGCCGAGGTACGCCTGCTTACCGCTTACGAAAACATGGAATTAAAGGCGGCGCGCGAAAAGCTGGGGCAGCTTTTTGCAGAAAAGGAAAAGGCGATCCTTTCTCAAAATTACGAAAGGGCGGGGTGCTTACGGGATGAAGCGCTTGCCCTGCAAAAGGAGATCCGAGAGAAGGAGAGCGCACTGGAAAGAAAGGGGAAAATGCCCGAAACCGTGTCGGCCGAGCGGATCGAAAAAACGATCAGCGGGATCAGCGGAATCCCCCTTGGGGAGCTGCAAAAGGACGAAGGGGAAAGGCTGTTGCACCTGGAAGAGGAGCTTTCCGCCCGCGTGATCGGTCAGGAGGCGGCGATCTCGGCGCTTTGCCGCGCGGTTCGCCGCGGACGAAGCGGCGTAAAGGATCCGAAAAGGCCGATCGGCTCCTTCTTTTTCCTCGGTCCGACGGGCGTTGGAAAGACCGAGCTTTGCAAGGCCTTGTCGCTTACGCTGTTCGGCAGCGAGAGCGCGCTCATTCGCTTTGACATGTCGGAATACGCCGAGAAGGAATCGATCTCCCGCCTTCTCGGCTCTCCCCCCGGATACGTAGGATACGAAGAGGGCGGACAGCTGACCGATCGAATTCGAAGCCGCCCCTATTCGGTCGTGCTTTTTGACGAGATCGAAAAGGCGCACCCCGAGATCTACAATATTCTTTTGCAGATCATGGAGGATGGGATCTTGACCGATTCACACGGGAAGGTTGCCAACTTCAAAAACGCGATTCTTATCCTTACCTCGAACGTAGGGGCGGAGGAAATGGGAAAGGCCTACCCGTTAGGGTTTGCGGATATTGCTCTTTCAAAAGAGGAAGAAGGAAGGGCGGGCAAGGAAAAGGCCATGGAGGCCTTGCGCCGTCGCTTTCGCCCTGAGCTTTTGAACCGAATCGACGAGATCGTCGTTTTTCAAAAGCTTTCCCGCAGGGATCTTTCAAGAATCGCCGATCTGCTTCTTCGGGAAACGGCAGGCCGCCTTTTGGGGGAAGGCGTTACGCTTTCCTATACCGAAGCGTTGCGGGAACGGTTGGTGGATATGGGATATTCGCCCTTATACGGCGCGCGGGCCTTGCGTCGCGTTGTAACCAAGGAAATTGAGGACCGTATTTCAAACGTCCTTTTAAAGAAGGAGGTTGCGCGCGGCACCCTCATCCACTTTGATTACGGGGAGGGAGAAATACGCCTTTCGCTAAAAAGTGAAAAAGAGACAGTAAAGGCGGGTCGGTAAGACCCGCTTTTTTCTTAATTTTATATTATATATATTATTTTTCAAAAAAGGCTTGACAAAGCGCATTTTGGGTGGTATACTTGTCTTACCTCTGTCGGAGGTTTTTTTGTTGTGCGCATTTTTGGGACGAATGGGCACGCCCCCGACTTGAGGGAGGTACAGTATGGGTGTTACCCAAATTCGATTTAGGAGGTGCCGATATGAGAGTCAAGATCACGATGGTTTGCACGGAATGCAAGCAGAGAAACTACGAGACCACGAAGAACAAGAAAAATGATCCCGATAGACTTGAGATGAACAAGTTCTGCCCGTTCTGCCACAAGCATACCCTGCACCGTGAAAGCAAGTAAGTAGGGAGGAAACAGAATGGCTGATATGGAAAAGGATATGCCGAACGCCGAGGTCAACGAGGAAGTCGTTACCGAAGCCGCGGCTGAAGAGGTCACCGCTCCCGCTCCCAAAAAGGTGAAAAAAGGAAAGGCTGCCCAAAAGCCCAATTTCTTTGTAAGGATCGCCAAACGTATTGCTAAATTCTTCCGCGACTTTATGAGTGAGCGTAAGAAGATCGTTTGGATGTCCTGGAAAAACGTATGCAAAAGCGCGGCTGTCGTCGTCGTTTTAGTTTGCGTTCTTTCTCTTCTCTTGCTTGGCGTTGATACAGCCTTCAGTAAGCTGTTCCAGCTGCTCAGCACGATTCTTTAATTAAAGGATAAGGTTAAAAATGAGTGATATCAATGAAATGAACCTCGGTCCCAGATGGTACGTTGCTCACACCTATTCCGGCTATGAAAACAAGGTAAAGCTCAGCATTGAGCAGATTGTTAAGAACAGAGGCCTTGGTCATTTGATCTTTGAGGTTCTGATCCCCACCGAAAAAACCTTCGTTACCAACGATAAGGGGGAACAGAAGGAGGTTGAAACCAAGCTTCTTCCGACCTACGTTTTGATCCACATGGTCATGAACGACGAAAGCTGGCACGTCGTGCGTAACATCACGGGTGTTACCGGCTTCGTAGGCCCCGGGTCGAGACCGGTCCCGCTCACCGACGCAGAGCTCAGAAACCTTCGCATCGAATCCAAGCCGCTTGAATCCGGCTTTAAGATCGGTGACAAAATTTCCGTTGTTTCCGGCGCGTTTGCCGGCTATAACGGTGTGCTTCAAGAGATCAGCGAGGACGAAAAGCAGCTCACCCTGCTTGTTTCGACCGAGCGTCGTGATATTTCGATCATGATTGATACTCAAGATGCACGTCTTGCGGAATAAGGGAAGCGCTTCCCTGCTCCGCCGTCCGATTTTCGGACATTTCGTGGGAGGGAGAAAATAATTTCTTTCATTCTCCCGATTTTACACCACATTTTGGAGGATAATTATCATGGCAAAGAAAATTTCCGGCTACATTAAGCTGCAACTTCCCGCCGGCAAGGCAACTCCTGCCCCCCCGGTTGGTCCTGCCCTCGGTCAGTACGGTGTTTCGATCCCGAACTTCACCAAGGAATTCAACGAAAGAACCAAGAACGACATGG
>JAZRFI010000131.1:0-9578 GCA_045661285.1 Eubacteriales bacterium
AAGGGGCGCGCTCCATATACAGATAAGCGGCGCGACAGGCTAAATTTTCTTTCCCCGCGGGGACGGAAAAATCGCCCGAGGCCGTAAGGGTAACCAAGGGGGTATCCGAGGGGGTAGCGGTTACGGTTACTTCATCGAAAAGGCTGACGGTCTGCATCACCGTTTCGATCGCGTGAAAGCCGCGCGGCAAGCGCCCGATGACATCGAGATACAGATTGATCTTGGCGTACGCCTTTTCTTTTACCGTCATGGTCCTCTCCTTTTTTTCTTTCATCATACCACACCTCTCCCGAAAAAAGCAAGCCGTTCGACAAAATTTCACCACTTTGGAAAAATTTAAAAAAACACTTGACTTTTTATAATTACTTATGTATAATATTAAATTGATTTGGACTGTAAGGTACAGCCCAACTCCTTGTCACACTTTGTGTGACCGAAAAAGACCATAAGGAGGTGTATTCTGATGGAGAAAAGAATCGGTTCGTACGAAACTCTGATTGCTGTCAACGCGGCTCTTCCCGAGGAAGAGATCAAGGCGCTTATCGAAAAATTTGCGTCGCTCGTTAAGGCAAACGGAACGCTCGAATCTCAGGACGAGTGGGGTAAGCGCAAGCTTGCGTATCCCATCAACGATCTGACCGACGGTTATTTCGTTCTCTTGTCCTATCGCAGCCCTGCTGATTTCCCCGCGGAAATGGAGCGTGTGCTCGGGATTACCGACGGTATCCTGCGCTCGATGACTACCGTTGCCGCCCCGAAAAAGGCCGCCGCAGCGAAAGAACCGCAGCCCGCAGAAGCCGTAAACACGGAAGCAGCTGCTGAATAAGAAAGAGGAGGCAATTGTTATGGCCAGTTTCAACAAAGTAATTCTGATCGGGAATCTGACCGCAGACCCCGAGTTAAGACAGACCCCTACCGGTATTTCGGTTTGCCGCTTCACGCTGGCGATCAACCGCCGTTTCTCGCGCAACAACAGCGCTGAGGGACAGAACGCCCAACAGGCCGATTTTATCACGGTCGTTGCTTGGCGTCAGAGCGCGGAATTCGTCGCGCGTTGGTTCAAAAAGGGCCGTCCGATCTTGGTGTGCGGGCAACTGCAATCCCGCAGCTGGACCGACCAGCAGGGTGCTAAGCATTACGCGACCGAGGTCGTGGCAGACGAGGTTTCCTTCGTCGAGTCGAAGAACGACGCCGCCCCCGGCTCTAACAACACCCAATATACGCCCGACGCGTACGGCACGCCCGCTTACAGCAACGTAGCCGACGACGTCAAAAGCTTTGAAGAAACCCCTGACGACGGAAGCCTTCCCTTTTAAGCAAAACGCATCGCCCAAGGCGTAGGCTCAATGCCCGTGGGCTTCTTAATTCGAATATGAGCCAGAAAGGTCAGGAGCTTTAGAATGGAAAGACAGAACAACGTCGATTCCCCCCGTCCTTTCCGCCCGAACCTTCGTCGTAAGAAGAAGGTTTGCGCCTTCTGTGCGGAAAAGGTCGAATTTATCGATTATAAAGATGTCGCCCGTCTTCGTAAGTATATTTCCGAGCGTGCGAAAATCCTTCCCCGCCGTATGTCCGGCACCTGCGCAAAGCATCAGCGTGAACTGACGACCGCTATCAAGCGCGCCCGTCAGGCCGCCCTGCTGCCCTACGTTACCGACTAATTGCGGGCAAAAGAAAGCCGAAGCATAATGCTTCGGCTTTCTTTTTTATTTCATCCCCTATATGCGCCCATACAAGCGGTTTAAAGGAAGAAAGCGGGAAAGGTCAAGCGTGGATATATCCTCGCTTGAAAGGCGAAAATGCCAGTTATCCTCGGCGCGCCCCGGGATATTGATGCGCGCATCGCCCCCATATCCCAAAAGGTCTTGCAGCGGGAAGATCGCCAGCCGCGCACGGCTGGCAAGCAGCGTCTTAACGATCGGCTCAACGGCTTCGGAAGGCCCCTTCCCTTCCGCGTTGCAATACGAGAGGAGGCGCCCCCGATCTTCTTCCTTTAATTCGGATAAATACCCAAGGAGCGTATTATTATCGTGCGTACCGGTATAGACCGCCGCGTTTTCGGGATATCTATGCGGCCGATGCGGGTTTTCCCCCTCCCCCGAAAAGCCGAATTGCAAAACGCGCGTGGTGGCAAAGCCCGATCTTTTTACCAATCGCTCCACCGCGGGGGTGATGAAGCCAAGATCCTCGGCGATGACGTCTGCCCCCTCGGTCAGATCGGCAAGCGCCCGCAAAAGACCGTTCCCCGGCCCCTTTACCCAGCGCCCTTCGCGGGCGCTTTGATCGGCGGGAATGGCGAAATAGGATTCAAGCGCGCGAAAGTGGTCAAGCCTTACCCCGTCAAAAAGCGAGCGCGCAAAGGAAAGACGCTCTTTGAAAAAGGCGTACCCCTCTTTTTGCGCCCTTTTCCAACGATACAACGGGTTGCCCCATTTCTGCCCTTCTGGCGCAAAGGCATCGGGGGGCACACCCGCTACGGCAAGCGGTCTTCCCTTTTTATCCAGAAGAAATTCTTCGGGATGAAAATACACGTCGGCACTGTCAAGCGACGGATACATCGGCAGATCCCCAAGGATCGAAACACCGCGTGAGGAGGCGTAGCGACGAAGCGCCTGCCATTGGTTATACGCCTTATACTCAATAAATTGCCAAGCGAAGAGGGCTTCTTCTTGGAGAAACGTTTCTCTCCATTCCCAATGAGGGGCACCGCCGTTTTTCTCCTTCTTTGCCATAAAGCGGCAGAATTCCCCCACAAGGGGGTTCTCTTCAATAAAAGCCGCCACCGCCGCCCGATCCCGAAAGCGCACCGCCGCCGAAAAAAGAAGCGGGAGGCGTTCCTTTTGTAAGCGCGCGTATTCGCAACGGTGCGGCGTGCTTTCCTTGGCAGACGAAAGCTCCGCTTCGGTCAAAAGCCCCTCTTCAAAAAGGAAAGGCAGATCTACGAAATACGGATTCAGGCTAAAGGAGGAGGGGGAGCTATAGGGGGAACCCCACCGATCGGTCGCGCCAAGCGGCAGGACCTGCCAAAAAGAAAAGCCCCCTTGGCAAAGCTTGTCGATAAAACGGTAAGCGTCGATGCCAAAGGAGCCGATGGAATGGCCGCCCCCCAACGAAAAGATTGGGAGCAAGACCCCACTTTTTCTTTGCATATACTTTCCTTTCGAAAAAAAACAAACGGCGCACAGCCGGGTCAAGCTGTGCACCGTTTCGCGTAATTAAGCCAGGTTATTGAGCTTCTTGGTAAAGCTGCTCTTCTTGTGAGCGGCGTTGTTCTTATGAAGAATGCCATGAGCAACTGCTTGGTCGATCTTCTTCACGGCCACTTTGTAAGCGGCGGTTGCCAACTCGAGATTGCCTTCGGCAAGGGCGGCATCATACTTCTTGATGATATTGCGCATCTGCGTCTTGAAGATTTGGTTCCGCAGAGCTTTCGCCTTGGTCACTTTGACGCGCTTTTTGGCAGATTTGATATTCGGCACGAAACTTTCCTCCAACTTTTATTTTTGGCTCGCTGACTGCATTATCACCTGAGAGGGTGTGAAAAAGCATTCACCTACACACAGTAATAAAGTTTATCATACTTTTTTCCAAATTTCAAGTCTTTTTTAAAAGTTTTTTACTTTTTTTCTTGACATTTTGAAAAAGGCGTGCTATACTTGTAAAGTAAATCGGTTTACAGAGGTGAATCGCTTTGTTTGAGAAGAACCTTACGATCGAATATCTGCTTGATTTTTATGGAGAGGTGTTGGATGAACACACCAAAAAGATCCTCTCCGCTTACTATGGTGACGACCTTTCGCTGGCCGAGATCGCAGGCGAGATCGGCATCTCCCGCCAAGGGGTTCGCCATATTTTAAAAAAAGGAGAGGATATCCTCTTTTCGCTTGAAGAGAAGCTTGGGCTTGCCAAACGGCACCAAAGCGACGCCGCCCTGATCGAAGGCATTCGTGCCTTGGCCGCGGGGCTTTGCGAATCGGGGGATGAAAAAACGCGGGTTGCCGCCAAAGAGATCCTTTCCCTTTCCGAAAAGCTTGCCGAGTAAAGTAAAGGAGAAAACCCTTGTTTCAAGGTCTTACCGAAAAACTGACAGCGGCGCTGAAAAAGTTCCGCAATAAAGGAAAGCTGACCGAGGCAGACGTCAAGGAAGGCATGCGCGAGGTAAAGCTTGCGCTTCTTGAGGCCGACGTTAACTTTAAGGTCGTGCGCGAATTCGTAAAAGCCGTGACCGAACGCGCGGTAGGCGAAGCGGTCCTGGAAAGCCTTCTGCCCGCCCAACAGATCATCAAGATCGTAAACGAAGAGCTTATTCGCTTGATGGGCTCTGAATCCCCGAAGATCGAGATCGCATCAAAGCCCCCGACGGTTTTGATGATGTGCGGCTTACAGGGCGCGGGTAAAACCACCCACACGGGGAAATTGGCCGCTTATTTCAAGAAAAAAGGCAAAAATCCGCTGCTTGTCGCTTGCGACGTATACCGCCCTGCCGCCATTGATCAGTTGAAGATCGTGGGTGAGCAGATCGGCGTTCCCGTCTTTTCGCTTGGTACGGGTCAAAACCCCGTAAAGATCGCCAAGGCGGGTGTTGAGCATGCCAAAAAGCAGGGCTTCGATATGGTATTTATCGATACCGCGGGTCGCCTTCAGATCGACGACGAGATGATGCGCGAGCTGGAAAAAATCGAAGCCGCTACCGAACCCACCGAGATCCTTCTGGTGGTCGACGCGATGACGGGGCAAAACGCCGTTGACGTGGCCGCCACCTTTAACGAGCGCCTGTCTATCACCGGCGTTATCATGACGAAGATGGACGGTGATACAAGGGGCGGTGCCGCCCTTTCGGTCAAGTACGTCACCGGCAAGCCGATCAAGTTTATCGGCACCGGCGAGAAGATGGACGCGATCGAGCCCTTCCACCCCGACCGTATGGCCTCCCGCATTTTGGGAATGGGCGACGTGCTTTCGCTTATCGAGAAGGCCGAGGCCGCCTTTGACGAAAAGACCGCGAAGGAAATGGAGCGCAAGATGCGCGAAGCGGCCTTCACCTTTGAAGACTTTTTGATGCAGCTTCGCCAGCTTCGCAAGATGGGCAACCTTAACCAGTTGCTTGGTATGATCCCCGGGGTCAACGCTTCGGCGCTGGAAAATATCAACGTAGACGAAAAGCAGCTCTCGCGTATTGAGGCCATCGTGCTTTCGATGACCCCCGAGGAGAGAACCTACCCGTCTGAGACTCTGAACGGCTCTCGCCGAAAAAGAATCGCGCTTGGCAGCGGCACCTCGGTTGAAGAGGTCAACCGCCTCGTCAAGCAATTTGAACAAATGAAAAAAATGATGAAGCAGTTCTCTTCTCCCGGAAAAATGAAGGGGCTCTTCGGCGGCAGAATGAAAATGCCGTTCTAAGAAGAAAAAATTCCGTTTTCATTCGGATTTTTAATTACAAGAACTATATAATTTGGAGGAAAAGAAAATGGTTAAAATCAGACTGAAGAGAATGGGCGCCAAGAAGACCCCTTTCTACCGCATCGTAGTGGCTGACGAGCGTTCGCCTCGTGATGGCCGCTTCATCGAATCCATCGGTTACTACAACCCCATGGCTAACCCTGCCGAGATCAAGATCGACGCGGAAAAGGCTGCCGCTTGGATCGCCAACGGTGCCCAGCCCACCGAGACCGTCAAAGCACTTCTTAAGAAGAACGCCGCCGAGTAATCGAGGGCGATATCCATGGATCTGAAAACTATCCTGACCGATATCGCACGCGCCATCGTCGATACGCCCGATGCCGTTACGGTTACCGAAACGGTCGAGGGAGACGACGTTACCCTGGTGCTTTCGGTTGCCGAGGACGATACCGGTATGGTTATCGGTCACCACGGCAAGATCGCCAAGGCCATTCGCTGTGTGATGAAGGCCGCCGCCAATACCTGCGGCAAGCACGTAACGGTCGAAATCAAATGAAAAAAGAGCCCAATGGGCTCTTTTTTCATTTATTCACTTGGAAAGGTGTTGGTAAAGGGCGTCGGAAAGCGCGACGAATTCCCCGGTGGAAAGGCGCTCTCCCCGTACCGTGGGGCTATGCCCAAGCTCGGTCAGAATTCCCGTAAGGGTCGCTTTGTCGATGCCCGAAAAGCCGGACGAAAGCGCATTGACCAGCGTCTTGCGGCGTTGCGCGAAGGCGGCCTTAACCGTGCGGTGGAAGCAGGCCTCGGAGAGCGGCGCGAAGGGCTTCTCTTTGTATAGTTTTGTTTGCACAACAGCCGAATTTACCTTCGGCGCCGGCAAAAAGTTGCCGGCTGATACGGTAAAGAGTCGCCTTGTTTCCCCGTAGTAGCCGAGCGTTGCGGTGATGGCGCCGTATTCGGCGCTGCCGGGGGCAGCCGTCAAGCGGTCGGCCACCTCGCTTTGGATCATGACCGTGATCGAATCAAGCGGCAGCTCGTTTTCCAAAAGGCGCATCAGGATCGGGGTCGTGATATAATACGGAAGATTGGCGCAAACAGAAACTCTTTTTCCCGCCGCATGCTCAGAAAGAATGGCGGATAGATCAAGCTTCATACAATCCCCGTGGATGAGAACGAAGTTATCGAATTCGGCCATGGTTTTACCTAGGATCGGGATAAGACCGTCGTCGATCTCGATCGCGATCACCTTCGCGTAACGGGAGCAAAGCTCTTGCGTTAAGGTACCGATGCCGGGGCCGATCTCTAAGATGACCGCATCCTCATCGGGCGATGCCGCCTCGGCAATCCGCTCGGGGATCAAGGGATTGATCAGAAAATTCTGCCCGAATTCCTTACGGAACTCGACCCCTGCCTCGGCCATTAGGGCGCGAATGGTGGAAAGATTCGTAAGCTCCATTACAGTAAGCTTACCCCGCGCTCGGCGCAAATGCGCTGCGTTTCTTCATCCCACACGCTCGCCTGCACCTCACCGACGTGGGCGCAGCCCATCATCAGCATGCAAAGGCGGGATTGGCCGATACCGCCGCCGATCGTCAACGGAAGCTCGCCGTTAAGAAGCATTTTGTGGAAGGTAAGCGAGCGGCGATCGTCACAGCCCGCAAAAGTCAGCTGGGAATCAAGCGACGCGCTATCAACGCGAATGCCCATGGAAGAGATCTCCAGGGCGCGCGACAGAACCTCATCCCAGAAGAAGAGGTCACCGTTCATCGACCAGTCGTCATAGTCGGGCGCGCGACCATCGTGCGGCTTGCCCGAACGAAGCGGGGCGCCGATCTGCATAATAAAGACGGTCTTCTTTTCTTTGACGTAACGTTGCTCTCTTTCAGAGGGGGTAAGCGTAGGATACAGATCCTCCAGCTCTTGCGAGGTGATAAAGGAGACCTCACGCGAAAGCGAGGTTTCCAGCTGAGGGAAGGCGGCCTTCACACGGTCAAGCGTATCGCAGATCGCCCCCACGATCGAGGTAACCGTCGCCTTCAGGTAAGAAAGATTTCTCGTCGCCTCGGTGATGACCTTTTCCCAGTCCCATTGGTCGACGTAGATCGAATGAATGTTATCAAGCGTCTCGTCGCGCCGAATGGCGTTCATATCGGTATAGATTCCCTCGCCCACCGCAAAGCCGTAGCGAAGCAGGGCAAGCCGCTTCCATTTAGCGAGCGAATGGACAACCTCCGCGTCAGCCGAGGCAGCGGGGATATCAAAGGAAACCGGCCTTTCTTTTCCGCTTAAATTATCGTTAAGCCCCGATTCCTTCGTAACGAACAAGGGGGCGGATACACGCTTCAGGTTCAAAGCGGCGGCGAACTCGTGCTGGAAGGTCTTCTTTATGAGAGAGATCGCAAGCTGCGTTTCATACGCGTTAAGGCGCGAGCGATACCCCTCGGGGATCACACAACGGTTCATGGCCTTTTTCCTTTCTGTATAGTTTCTTTTACAAATTTCGCTTAAAAATCGCAAGCGCCGGGGGTTCTGTGGTAAGGAATGACGTCGCGGATATTTTCCATACCCGTTACGTAGATAAGCAGGCGCTCAAAGCCCATACCGAAGCCGGCGTGCGTGCAGCCACCGTATTTGCGGAGGTTGCAGTACCAGTACATGGCTTCCGAGGAGATCCCAAGCTCGTCCATACGGCCGATGAGGCGATCGTAGCGCGTTTCACGCTGGCTGCCGCCCATCAGCTCACCCGCGTTGGGCACAAGCAAATCGACCGCCGCAACCGTCTTCCCATCGTCGTTCTGATACATATAGAAGGCCTTGAATTCCTTCGGCCAGTCGTAGATAAAGACGGGGGCGCCGAATTTCTTTTCGGTGAGATACTTCTCGTGCTCTTTCGCAAGATCCTCATCGTAAGAGGGCTTGAACTCAAAGTTCTCGGTAGCGTCGGCTTCCTTCAGGATGGTGATCGCGTCGTGGAAGGAAACGCGGGCAACCTTGGAATCAATCAGAGCCTTCATACGCTCACGCAACGGCAGGTTGTTGTATTTCTCAAGGAAGGCAAGCTCACTGTCGCAACGCTCTAAGATAGTTTGGAGGATATTCTTCAAGAAGTCCTCTTCGATATCCATCAGACCGAAAAGATCGGTAAAGGCGATCTCGGGCTCGATCATCCAGAATTCGGAGGCGTGCGTACGGGTGTTGGAGTTTTCTGCGCGGAAGGTGGGGCCGAAGGTGTATACCTTGCTGAAAGCAAGCGCAAAGGTCTCGGCTTCCAGCTGACCGGTTACGGCAAGCGAGGCGTGCTTACCGAAGAAATCGTCTTCAAAATTATGCTTTTTCCCATCGGTTGGGTCAAAGGTCGTGACCGTGAAGGTGTTGCCCGCCCCCTCGGCGTCGTTCGCGGTAAAGAGAGGGGTATGCACGTAAAGATACCCACGGCTTTGGAAATACTCGTGGATCGCCATGGAAGCGACGCTGCGCACACGGAAAACCGCTTGGAAAAGGCGGGTGCGGGGGCGAAGATACGCGTTTTCACGCAAAAATTCCAGCGAATGGCGCTTGGGCTGGATCGGATAATCCTCGGCGCATTCACCGATGACGGTAAGATCCGAAAGCTCGATCTCCACGCTTCCGTTATTTTCGTTTTTGACCGCCTTACCGGTGATCGTGACGCAAGAGCCGATCTTTAAGTGCGAAAGCGACTCAAGCATCTCTTTGTTTTCGCTTTCGGCATAATAGACCAGCTGCAAAAGATCAAAGGCGGTTCCGTCATAAAAATCAAGGAAGCCCATCTTCTTCTGGTTGCGGTGATTGCGGACCCACCCCGAAAGGGTGACCTCCTGCCCCAGAAGCTCTTCTCTTTTCGCAAAGAATTCTCTTATATCCATCGCTAAAAAACCTTTCCGCTAATAATATTCGTTCATCTTATTATGATACCACGAAGGCTTGCTTTTGTCAAGCAAATTGTGTGGGTTAAACAGGCCTTTTTCTTTCAAACAAGCAAAATTCAAAATGTATCCTAACACAAAAAATTTTCATAGTTTTACATTCTCTTTTGCCGTTTTGCATGAGGAAATCAAAAGTCTTCGAATATTTCCGCATATTTTTTCTACAATTTGGTACGCTTGTTCATCTATTCTTTTTGTTTCAAACATTAGTTTTAACCAATAACTTGTTTCATT
>JAZRFI010000132.1:0-18139 GCA_045661285.1 Eubacteriales bacterium
TTGGCGAGATCCTGATGTGGTGGGGCGTGGGGCTTTCGGTCTTTGCGGCGACGGGCGCCCCCAATCTTTTGCTCGGCGCGCTTCTTAATACCCTGCTTTTCCTCTTCATCAGCATCCCGATGGCCGACGGGCGGCAGGCCCAAAAAGAGGGCTACGCCGAATACAGAAGCGAAACGCGTTCGCTTTTCCCGATCTATAAGAGAAAGAGATGATCCGAAAAGAGCCCTTTGGGGCTCTTTCGTTTTTTTTCGTTCGCCCTCGGCGCTTGCTTTCTAAAGCAAAAGGTGGTATACTGGAGAAGAAAAAGAAAGGGGTAAGGCTTATGTTTCGTATTCTGGTCGTTGACGACGATAAGAACATCCGCTTTTTTATCAAAGAAGCGTTAGAGCTTGAAAAATATACCGTTTTTTGCGCTTCCGACGGGGAAGAGGGGCTGGCGGTCTATGAAAGCGAGCATATCGATCTTTGTATCGTGGATATTATGATGCCGCACCTTGACGGATACGAATTCACCAAGGCGCTGCGCCTTTGTAACCGCGAGCTGCCGATCCTGATGATCTCGGCCAAGCAGCTGCCCGAGGACCGTAAGCGCGGCTTTCGGGCGGGGATCGACGATTATATGTCAAAGCCGCTTGACGCCGAGGAGCTTGTTTTGCATATCCGCGCGCTGCTTGCCCGATCGGGCGCCGCCAACGGGCGCCGCATTACGGTGGGGGAATGCGTGATCGATTACGATTCCTTCACGGTAAAGCGCGGCGAGGCGGTTTTAGAGCTTCCGCAAAAGGAATTTATGCTTCTTTATAAGCTGCTTTCTTCCCCCGATAAGATCTTTACCAAGATCCAGCTGATGAACGAGATCTGGGGGGTGGAATCCGAAAGCGGGTGGGAAACGGTCACGGTGCATATCGGCCGCTTGCGCCATCGGTTAGAGGGCTTTCCCGAGATTGAGATCGAGAATATACGCGGGCTTGGCTATAAGGCGGTGATACGGGGATGAAAAAGGAGAAGGAAACCCTTTATTTGAGGAAGACCAAGGGAAGGATGCGCCTTTATTTTTCCTTTGTCGTCGGTATAACGCTTCTTTTGGCGACGGGGATCATGATAGGCCTTGAATTCCTCTTGATACGGACCAATCTTTTCAACGAGGCCGAGATCGCAAGCTCGGGGGTCTTGACGGTTCTTATGGGTGGGATCGCCAGTATCATTCTCGGCACGATCCTTTCCTATTTCGTCGGCAGTGCGTTGCTTTCTCCGCTCAGCCGTCTTATAGACGGGCTGGTGATGCTTTCCGAGGGGCACTACGACGTGCGGCTGGAGCTTGCGGGGAGGGAACGGACGCGAGAGCTTTTCGACCGTTTTAACGCCTTGGCGAAGGAATTGCAGAATATCGAGATCCTGCGCGCCGATTTTATCAACAACTTTTCCCACGAATTCAAGACCCCGATCGTTTCGATCAAGGGGCTTGTCGGGTTGATGAAAAAAAGAAGCCTTCCGAAGGAAAAGCAAGAAGAATACCTTGCGGTCATTGAAGAAGAGCTTAGCCGCCTTTCGCTGATCACCACCAACGTCTTAAACCTTTCACGGCTGGAGAATCAGGGCGTTATGTCGGGTATTGAGCCCTATAACCTATCCGAGCAGCTGCGCACCTCGGTCCTGCTTTTTGAGCGCGCGTGGCGCGAGAAAGGGCTTGCGCTTTCGATGGATTTCCCCGAATGTACGGTAAAGGCCAACGAGGAGATGATGCGCCAGGTCTTCGTCAATCTTTTGGATAACGCTATCAAATTCACCCCCAAGGGGGGTGCCCTTTCGATCGAGATCGACGAGGGGGACGAGGGGATCATGGTACAGGTTTGCAACGAAGGCCCCGAGATCCCACCCGAGGAGAGGGAAAAGATCTTTCACAAGTTTTATCAGGTCGCCCGCCAAGGTATGGGGGGCGGGAACGGCATCGGCCTTTCGATCGTTAAAGAGATCGTTACCCTGCACGGCGGGCGCGTTTTCTGCGACCGACGGGGGGATATGACTGTCTTTACCGTATGCCTACCGCATAAATAATTTATATAAAAGCCCCCGTGGGGGCGCACGGATGTAGAGCAGAAATTGCCGTTTTTCGTTTTGATAGGCGTACGATGGTACGTCGAAAAACGAAAACGGCGATAGCAAACAAGTATATTTCTTTATGGAGAAAAACGTAGTTTTTTCATCCTTAAAAACAAAATCAAATTACGAAGATGTGAAAAAGAGGAGTTGTGCGAAAAAACAACGTCTCTTTTTGTTTGCGGTTATGCTTACAGGCGGCAGCCCCCGGCTTTTGTTTATTTTCGGTTTCGTTTTCTCTGCTATACTTGTCGAAAAAGGAGCTTTTTCGGAAGGAGTATACGGTATGAGAAACAAACGTCCCCTGTGGTTTCGCGGCTATAAGGGGTTTATGAAGATCTTTAAAAAGGAAACGAATTTCGTATACCTTGGGGAGAAGATCAACGCCCCCTCGGTCATCTTAAGTAACCACGTCGGAACCTCGGCGCCGCTTTCCTTTGAGCTGTATATGGATGAGCCGCTTCGCTTCTGGGGCGCCTCGGAGATGAACAGCGGCTTTTTCAGTATGTATCGCTATCAGACCCGCGTTTTTTATCACGAGAAAAGGGGCTGGAATCTGCATCTGGCGCGGATCTACTGCTTGCTTGCAACCCCGCTTACCTATCTTTTCTATAAGGGGCTGAACCTCATTTCCACCTATCACGATACCCGTTTCTTGCGCACCCTGCGCGAAAGCGACGAAAGCTTACGGAACGGGCAGAACATCGTGATCTTTCCCGAGATCTCGGATAAGGGGTATCTCGATGTGTTAGAGGGCTTTCACCTCGGCTTTCTGGCGCTCTTAAAGCACGCCTATCACCGCGGGCTTGATCTGCCTTTATACATTACCTATTACCACAAAAAGACCAACACGCATGTAATCGACGCCCCCGTCCTTTTCAGCACGCTGTTAGAGCGGGGAGAGGGGGATGAGGCGCTTGCCAAGAGTCTTTGCGACCGCTGCAACGAGCTGGGTCGTATGTGCGAAGAGGGGGTCTTTGATGCCCCCGCCCCCGCCGAGGAGGCGGAAGCCCCCCGCGATCCTTCGGAAAAAGAAGCTTTGAAATAAGAAAAAAGAGAGCCGACGGCTCTCTTTTTTTGATGTAACGGGGAAAATAGGGGGAAGGCCTTATACGCCCAAAAGGACGGCCAAAAGTAAAAACGCGATCGAGAAAAGGAACAAAAGGATTTGGAAAAGACTGGGTGAACTTACGGAGCAGGAAACTGTAAAATAAAAAATGAGAGCCGAGTAAAGCGCAGCACCTACGATAGGACAGGTATGCATTTGGTGCTTGTATTGGTTCGGGGCCTTTATATTCTCCCAAATAGTATAAGCCGCTTGACTTATTATCTGAAACATGGTATAATCAAGATACAACAAAATAGCCATTGAGAACGAAAACAATAAACCCGACGACAGCAATTGCGATGTAATTATGGTTGCCGAGTTGTTCTCCCGGGGCCAAAAAAGCCGTATGGGAATAGTTGGCTTTACAAATACTGATTTTTGCGCACAAGGACGTCGGGTGAGCCCCCGTTGTCTTTGTGCGCTGTTTTGTTGAATTTATAAAGGAGGGATTACATAACTTAACATCAGTTTCCTTGCCGAAATACTAAATAAAAATCGGTGAGGGAGCATTTCAAATGTCCGATAGTTATATTGAAATTCCTGATATGGACTATCATTGGTATCGTCAAAATTCGGATGGAACGTGGTCTCATAAGCTTGGTCCAACGCTGGTGATGGATTTTGATGCCGCTTTAAATACAATTTACGACCCTCAAATTTGCAACCGAAACTATGGATCAACAAATTATTCGGAGTTTGTCGGTTATTATGCTGTCAGCTCTGTGGATTAATGGAGGTTTGAAAAAATGAAACTGTTTTATAGCGCAAGGCGCTTATTGTTCTTATTATGTATTATTGTCTGTTTATCTTCCTGCAATATTTTTCCGCTCGGCCCTTCTGATACTACCTCGGGCGGTATCCCCTCGGGTGGCACTACCTCGGGTTGGCAAAGCAATAGTACAACAACAAATATGACAAGAATACCGTTAGACCCAAATAAAGCGGATTTGCCACCGTATTCTGTTTTGAGTTGCGTGAAAGAGGGAATGACAAGAGATGAAGTATTCGCGCTTGTTGGCAATCCGCAAAGGGAAGAAATTCGTGTGATGCCCGATTACCCGGGATCTTCTGTTGCGTCGAATACGACTTGCCACATTTATGATAGCAGTGATGGGCCGTCTATTTGTGTGGTTTGGGGTTATTATGACCTCGATATAGAGGTTGTGCTAATGGTAGTAGAGGAAGAGCCTACAAAGTAAGGAGCTGTAAAATAAAACAAAAAGAGCCGACTTTGTCGGCTCTTTTTGCGCGGTAAGCAAGGCTTTCGCTTTATACGCCCAAAAGGACGGCTAAAAGCAAAAACGCGACCGAGAAAAGGAACAAAAGGATTTGGAAAAGCCCCGTGCGCTTGATCCAATCGATATAGCTGACCTCGGCAAGCCCCAACCCCACCACGAGCGTGCTGCAGGTGGGGAATAGCACGTTGGTATAGCCGTCACCGAACAAAAAGGCCAGAATGATCACGTTCTTGCTGATGCCGGGCAGGGGCGCCAGGGTCAGAAGCGGGATCAGCAAGAAGGCCTTACCCGTCGAGCCGGGAATGAAAAACTCAAACAGAAGGACCAAAAGATAAAGCAAAATAACCGTAATATAAGGGGAAAGCGAAGCGGTAAACGATTGGAAATAATAGAACAGCGTATGTAAAATGTTGCCGTTTTCGGCAATATATTTCACGCTGAAGGCCAAAAGGATGATCACAATAGAGGGTGAAATATCGCGAACGCCCGAAAGAAAGCTCTTGCCGGTCGCCTTTACGCTTCCAAGCGCCCGTTTCCCGATGATAAAGGTGCCGCCAACGAACACAAGCGCCATAAGCACCATCGAAAGACCGAGATCGGCGATCGGGGGGATGACCGAGGCAAGCACCAGCACCGCCACCGCCGCGCTAAACAGGATAAGGATCCCTTTGGCCTTTTCGGTGTAGCCCCGCCGCTCTTCCTCGGACAGCGGTACGAATTCCTCGTCCGCATGGGAAAGGATGCCGGTCTTTTCGTCCCGCTTGGCCATAAAGACGAGGTAAAGCGAGGTAACGACGTACAAAACCGCAAAGATCAAAAGCCGATAAAGAAAGCCGTCTAAAATATTGAGCCCCGCCAGATCCGAGGCGATGCCGACGGTGAAGGGGTTAAAGAGGGCGGTGGTAAAGCCAACGCCGGTGGTAATGAGGATCAGGCTGATGGCTTGCTGCTTGCTCCAATGCATGGCCTTGGCGAAGGAAAGAAAGATCGGGAAGAGAATGAGAAGCTCCTCCTGCAAGCCGAAGAAGGCGGAAAGCAGCATCATAAAGAGGGTGACCGCCCAGATCAAAAGATAGCGCTTATGATAAAACCGATCCACAAGGATCTTCAATACGGCGTACAGCCCCCCGGTAAGATCCAGTACCTTAAAGGTACCGCCCAGCACCAAAAGCACGGCGATGATCTGAATGATATTAAAGCTTCCTTCATCGAGGATAAGGGCTTCGATCGGGGCGCTGAACCAGCGGTATACCGGCAGGCGGGTCTCGCTTTCGATAAACGAAAACGAATCGGGGATGATCGCGCCGTTTTCATCGTAGGCGAACTGACCCGTCGGTATGATGTAGGTCAGAATCCCGACGAAGATCATAATGGCGAGAAGGATCGCGCATACCGAGATAAAGCTTTTTAAGCCGAATTTAATGTCATTGCTTAAACGCTCGTTGTTCGTATCATTCATCTTTTTTCTCCTTAGGCGCAAAAATAAAATCAATGATCTTTTCTTTATAAGTGATAGAGGCGACTACGCAAACGATAATGACCAAAAGAATGATATACGAGGTCAGCGGGGAAGAGGAGGTGGTGATCTTCACGCCCGCCCATAGGGTCACTACGATATCGGGTAAGGGCCCGAGAAGCGTGATAAGGGCGTATTTCCACCATTTCATGCCGCTGTTTGCCGCTACCATATGGATCAGCAAAAAGGGAACGAAGGGGGCAAGGTACGCCAAAAACAGAAAAACGTAAATGCTTCGCTTGCTGTTCTTGATCTTTTCTTCCATCAAAAGATGCTCCTGCCGCCGCTTTTCCGAGCTTAAGAGAATGGCGCTTCTGGTGAAAAGAAAGGCTAATTGGCTGGCCAAAAAGATCGAAAGCGCCACGTGCAGGATCCCAAGCGGCAGCCCGTAGCTGACCGCAGAGGCCAGCTGCAAGGGGATAGAAGAGATAACCGGGAAGAAGAAGAGCGCCACGATGACGAGGGTGATGGCGATCACCCCAATAAAGCCAAGCGAAAGCACGTATTCCTTTACGATAGAGGCCCCGCTTACCACTTGCTTGAATAAAAAGGAGATGACCTCCCAATTAAAGATCGAGAAAAGAAGGATAAAGACCAGCGCGCAAAGCGTGATCAAAACGATAAGCCGTTCTTTTTTACTCCGCATAACCGTATACCTCGTCACTCGCTTTTTTCCAAGCCTCGTCGTACAAATTATGGATCTCCTCGGTGGCTATCATCCATTTGGCGATCAGCTTTTCGTTTTCGGTGAGCTTAAAGTTATAATGCTCGTTTTTATAATAAATATCACAGTCGTATTGCAGCGACATCGTCATCGAATACAGCGCCTTGGCCTCAAAGAAGAGATCGACTGTTTCCCCTTGCCGCGTTCCTTGGTAGCGAAGACCTTGGTTCGTTAGGGTCAAAAGCCCCTCGCCGATATAGACCAGCGAAAAGTTTTTGCCGAGATGCTTGGTATTGATTTTTCCGAGCCGGGCATGCACCTGCATAATAAAGTCGGGGCTTTGCACTTCCTTCGACAAGAGCTTGCGTTGCCATTTATACCACTCGTCGATATTTTGGAAGGGCAGGGGGTACTTGCCCTCGTGGATATCGTAATAGCAGTCCATGGAGATGGTAAAGCCGCAGGCGCGGCAAAGCATTTGCTCCCCTTCGGTGTAAAGGCAGCCTTCCCCTTGGCAATGCGGGCATTTGTAGAGGATGTTTTCAAGGCCGTATATATTCGGCTTCTTCCCGTGAAAAGCGATCTTTTCGCCCTTTCTGTCCGTAAACTCGTTGTAGCGGAAGCTTTCCAAGAGCTGGGCAGAGAGCGCGTCGCGCGGCAGGGTATCAAAGTCGGTATCGTCAAACAGCTTGCGGAAGGTAACCGTGATCTTTCCGCGTTTGAGATCGGAGGAATAACGGGTCCTTGCGAAATAGGAGCCCTCGGTGGTAATGAGGGCGACCGGCAGACGCAGCTTTTCCAGAAGCGACATCGTAGCGGGGTTTATGGGATGGCAAGAGCCGCTGGTCGATTGGATCCCCTCGGGAAAGATCACAAGGCTATTCCCAAGCCGTATGGCTTGAAGCATCTGGATCGTGGCCGAAAGGTCGGGCTGATAGAGAAGCTTGGCGATCACCCCAAGCTTTTTCATTAGGGTGTAGACGAAGCGCTGAAAAATATTCTGATAGCCGCACAGAACGTGCACGTCGTTACGCCGAAGCCCGGCGAAAACGTAAATATAGTCGAGCGTGGATTTGTGCTGACAAAGGAACACCATCTGCCGCTTTCCAAGCGCGCGGTATTCTTCGTCGTAAACGAATTTCACCCCGCGCCGCCGACATATCAAGCGCATGGCGAGCATGACGAAAAATGCCAGCAATCGGTTGGGCCTTTGGATCTTGCGGCTTTTAAAGGCCTTGCCTAAATCTTTTTTCATATCCGTTGCGCCGCCCTTTGGGCGGCTTCCTTTTTTGTTTACATACCGTTCATTATATCACCTTTCGACAAAAAAAGCAAGAGGGGGCGTTTTGGGGGGTGTGGAGAGCATACGGAAAACAAAAAAGAAAAAGCCGAAATTCGGCTTTTTCTTTTAAGCGATTTCTTTTTTTTGCGCGCGCTGTTCTTTGTAAAAAGCGAGAAAAGAGTTGATCGCCATAACGATCGGCGTAGCAACGAGTAGGGTGAGAACGAAGGTAAGTAAGCTATATAAATAGTCATGGCTCATCGCGCCGGGGGTGGTGTTTAAAAGCTTAGAAAGGATCGCCATTAAAAAGCCCTTGATCGGTACGTGGATCGCCATATAGTAGAAGCTGTTTCTGCCTATGTACGTCAGCCCCTTTTTCAACAAATGCAAGGGAGATTTATCGATAAGGAAGGAAAGAACCAAGAAAACGGCGATGCTGAAAAACGCGAAGAGATAGAAAAGAAGCGTGTTGTACCCGGGGGCGTTTCCGCTCATAGATACAACGCCGTTTAAGGGGGCCAGGAAATATCCCGCAACGATGCCGGCAAGGGCGAGGGGCCAGGCAACCGTTTTTTGCTTTGCGGAAAGATCGGTTGGCGTTTTTTGCAGGAGGAAAGGGGCAGAAAGGTTTCCGGCGGCGTAAAGGGCAACCCCCGTCATTGCAACGTCGAGGCTGAAGGGAAGCACCGAAAAATCGAAGCCGAAGATCTGGCGGGACATAAAATGACCGACCGTTGCCAACGCAACGCAAATAAGCAGATTGAATTTTTTGGGAAGCTTTGCTATGAAGTAATAGAAAAGCTCAACGGCGAAAAGGCAAGGGATGAACCAAAGCGGGACGTTATGTACCAAATACCCTCCCGATCCTTGGGCGATGAAGGTCTGTAAAAGCGGCGAAAGATAGCTTTCTACCTCGTTTTGCAGGACAAGATTATAAAGCGCCCATACGCCCCACGTTGCTACCGAGAAAAGGAAGTAAGGGAGCAACAGTGTTTTTGCGCGTGCCTTTATAAATTGGAGAACCGACGTGTATTTTCCTTTGCGATAACACATCCCGGAAAGGAAAAAGAAAAGAGGCATGTGAAACGAGTAAATATAGGCGTAAATATCCCCATAATACAGGATATGCCCCAAAATAACCGTTAACATGCCTAAGCCCTTTGCGACGTCGATATAACCGACGCGATTTTTTGCGTTAGCCATAATATCCTCCGTCATCCAGCGCTGTATAAAAAAATGGTGCCGGTGGCGGGGGTCGAACCCGCACGGTATCGCTACCACCGGATTTTGTGTCCGGCACGTCTGCCAATTCCATCACACCGGCTTATTACCGAATGACAGTATAGCATATCTTTTTTGAAATTTCAAGGGGTTCTTTTAAAAAAGAGAAAATCAAGCAAGCGGGAAGAGAAGAAGGATCGAAAGAAACACCCCGAAAAGCGAGAGAAGATGGAGCAAAAAGACCGCGCGGCGGTAGGGCACGCCCCGAGAAAGCAGGCGGTGGTGCAGGTGGGATCGATCGGCGGCAAAGGGGCTCTTTCCGCGAAAAAGCCGACGGAAGAAGGAAAAGAAAAGGTCAAAAAGCGGGGTAAGAAGCAAAAGGAAGAGGGGGAGAAGCGGTACCGCGCGGGGAAAGACGGTAAGCCCCGAAAGCCCCAAAAGAAAGCCGAGAAGAAGCGCGCCCCCATCCCCGAGAAAGAGTGTGGCGGGGTGACGGTTATAGGGCAAAAAGCCGAGAAGCGCCCCAAGGAGAAGAAGCGAAAGCGCGGCGCCCTCTCGGTTCCCCGAAAGCAGGGAAACCATCAAAAAACCAAGGGCGCTGATCGCCGAAGCGCCGCCCGAGAGGGTATCCAGCCCATCGATCGTATTGACCCCGTTGGTGATCAGCAAAAGGAAAAAGACGGTAAAAAGAAAGGACGCCGTCGGGGAAAGCGAAAAGGTGAGCGAGGGGGTTACGGCAAGCGCCGTGGGGCGGATGCCGAACAGCGGCACGAGCGAGAAGAAAAGCGCCTCGCAAAAAAGCTTCGTCAGCGGGGAGAGCGAGATGATATCGTCGGTAAGCCCAAGGGCGAAGAGCAGGGCGCCGCACGCCACCGCGGCGGCCAGCAGCGGGATATCGCCCAAGAAAAGGAGCGCGCCGACAAAGAAGGAAAAGGCCAGCGAAAGCCCCCCGCCACGGGGGGTCAGCTTCTTGTGGATATGCCGCTCACCGGGGATATCTACCGCCCCCACGGCGTGTGAAAGCCGTATGGCAAAGGGCGCGGTAAGCCCCCCTAAAAGCAGGGGAAGCGCAAAAGAAAAAAAGAGTTTCATACAAAAAAACAAACGGGCACCCCTTTTTGGTAAGTACCCGTTTTCCTTTTTAAAAAATGTTATGTTTTGTTTACCTTATAACGAGATAAAGCCCAGCTTCTTGCGAACCTTGCGCATCGTGTAGGCGGCGGCCTTAGCGGCGGTCTCGGCGCCCTCGCGCATAACCGATTCAAGGTATCCCTTGTCGGCCGAAAGCCTTGCAAACTCTTCCCGTACGGGGGCAAGCGCGTCGGCACACGCTTCGCCGACCGCCATCTTGAAGTCGCCGTAGCCGCGCCCCTCGAATTCCTTTTCGATCGAAGAATAGTTTTTGCCCGTAAAGCAGCTGTAGATCGACATAAGGTTATTGATCCCGTCCTTGCCCTCGGCGTAGCGCACCTCGCTGCCCGAATCGGTCACGGCGCGCTTGAACTTGCGAAGGATCTCGTCCTTCGTGTCAAGGATACGCACAACGGCGTTCTGGTTGGGGTCGGATTTCGACATCTTGGCGGTGGGGTCGGCCAGCGACATGATCTTCATACCGGTCTTGGCGATATAGCCGTCGGGCACCGTGAAGGTCTCGCCCATAAGATTATTGAAGCGCACGGCGATATTCCGCGCCAGCTCTAAGTGCTGCTTCTGGTCAACGCCGACCGGCACAAGGTCGGTCTGATAAAGCAGGATATCGGCGGCCATTAAAACGGGGTAGGTGAAAAGCCCCGCGTTGATATTATCGGCGTGCTTTTGGCTTTTATCCTTGAATTGCGTCATACGCGAAAGCTCGCCGAACATCGTGTGGCAACCGAGCATCCAAGAAAGCTCACAGTGCGCGGGGACGTGCGACTGCACGAAAAGCGTGTTCTTTTGGGGGTCAAGCCCGCAAGCGATATAAAGCGCCAGCGTTTCGTAGGTCCGCTTTCTTAATTCCGCCGGTACCTGGCGAACCGTGATGGCGTGCGAATCGACCACGCAATAAAAGCAACGGTATTCCTCAGAGAACGCCGAAAAATTACGGATGGCGCCGAGGTAGTTTCCAATGGTCAGATTTCCCGAGGGCTGTACCCCCGAGAAGATTACCTTTTCCTGTCCCAACATAATAAGCAATTCCTTTTCAGTATGCCAAACGGCCTTCGTTTTATACCTTGACATTATAGCGGTTTTTTCCTCTTTTGTCAAGCGAATGAAGGCTTGTCATAAAAAAGTTTGAAAATATTGTTGAAAAAATGTCTTAAATAACTTTACTTTTATTATTTTTTATGTTAAAATGCAAGGTGGTGCGAAAGCACCCCTGATTTTGAGTTTCAAAATAAAAAAGAATATAAAACGGAGGAAACAAAAATGGAAAGAAAAAAGCTTTCTATGGATGGTAACACTTCGGCGGCGCACGTATCGTATGCGTTTACCGAGGTAGCGGCCATCTACCCCATCACCCCTTCCAGCCCCATGGCAGAGGTGACCGACAGCTGGAGTGCTTCGAACAAGAACATTCTCGGTCAGCCTGCTACCAACCTGTTCGGCGATCGCGTTAAGGTCGTCGAGATGCAGTCCGAGGCGGGTGCCGCCGGTGCCGTTCACGGCTCGCTGGCTTCCGGCGCTCTGACCACCACCTACACCGCGTCTCAGGGTCTTCTTCTGATGATCCCCAACATGTATAAGATCGCGGGTGAGCTTCTGCCCTGCGTTATCCACGTTTCGGCCCGTTGCGTCGCCAGCCACGCCCTGAACATCTTTGGTGACCACTCCGACGTTTACGCCTGCCGTCAGACCGGCTTTGCCATGCTTGCCGAGACCAACGCGCAGGAGATCATGGACCTTGGCGCCGTTGCCCACCTTGCCACCATCAAGGGCCGCGTTCCGGTTCTGAACTTCTTTGACGGCTTCCGTACCTCGCACGACGTCCAGAAGATCGAGGTCTGGGATTATAAGGATCTGGAAGACCTCGTTGACACCGATGCGGTCGCGGCCTTCCGCAACCGCTCGCTGAACCCCGAGTTCCCCGTGCTTCGCGGCTCGGCCGAGAACGGCGACATCTTCTTCCAGCACAGAGAGGCCTGCAACAAGTACTATAACGAGGTCCCGGCCATCGTGGAAGAATACATGAACAAGATCAACGAAAAGATCGGTACCAACTAGGGTCTGTTCAACTACTACGGCGCCCCGGATGCCGAGCGCGTGATCATCGCGATGGGCTCGGTCTGTGACGTTGCCGAAGAGGTTATCGACTATATGAACGCCAACGGCGAAAAGGTCGGTCTTATCAAGGTCCGCCTGTACCGTCCGTTCGTTTCCTCCAAGCTCTGCGAGGCCATTCCCGCAAGTGTTAAGGAGATCGCGGTCCTCGACCGTACGAAAGAGCCCGGCTCGCTTGGCGAACCCCTTTACCTTGACGTTATCGCCGCCCTCGCGCAAGAGGGTCGCACCGGCATCCGCGTTGTCGGCGGCCGTTACGGTCTCGGCTCGAAGGATACCACCCCCGCCAGCATCTTCGCGGTTTACGAGAACCTTGCCGCCGCTGGGCCGAAGAACGGCTTCACCGTCGGTATCGTTGATGACGTAACCGGCACCTCGCTTACCGAGAAGGCCGCCCCCGACACCTCGCCCGAGGGCACCATCAGCTGCAAGTTCTGGGGTCTTGGCGGTGACGGTACGGTCGGCGCCAACAAGAACTCGATCAAGATCATCGGTGACCACACCGATAAGTTCATCCAGGCCTACTTCCAGTATGACTCGAAGAAGACCGGTGGCGTTACCATCTCGCACCTGCGCTTTGGTGACAAGCCCATCAAGTCCTCTTACTACATCAACAAGGCCAACCTCGTTGCCTGCCACAACCAGGCATATCTTTCCAAGTACGACATGGTTTCCGACGTCGTGCCCGGCGGTACGTTCCTGCTTGACTGCGCTTGGAGCGATGAGGAGCTGGAAGCCAACCTGCCCAACAAGGTAAAGCAGGCGATCGCCAAGAATAACATCCGCTTCTATACCATCAACGCCACCAAGCTCGCCATCGATCTCGGTAACGCCAAGGTTAAGAACACCATTCTTCAGTCTGCCTTCTTTGCCCTTGCCAACATCCTTCCCGCCGAAGAGGCCATCGAGTACATGAAGTACATGGCCACCAAGTCCTACCTCAAGAAGGGTCAGGATATCGTTGACCTGAACCACAAGGCCATCGATTCGGGTAAGGACGCGCTTCACGAGGTAAAGGTTCCCGCCGCTTGGGCAAATGCGGGTGAAGACGCCCCTGCCGCCAAGTTCACCGGCAAGCGCGCCGACCTCGTTGATTTCGTAAACAACGTTGTTGATCCCGTTGTCAGAATGCAGGGTGATTCTCTCCCCGTTTCTGCCTTCGAGAAGTACGTTGACGGTACCTTCCCGCAGGGCGCTGCCGCCTTCGAAAAGCGCGGTGTTGCCGTTACGGTTCCTACCTGGATCCCCGAAAACTGCATCCAGTGTAACAGCTGCTCCTTCGTTTGCCCGCACGCCACCATCCGTCCCTTCGCGCTGAATGACGAAGAGAAGGCCGCCGCCCCCGCCGATACCAAGTATACCGCTAAGATGATCGGCAAGGGCTGTGACGGGCTCCACTTCACCATGGCCATCAGCCCGCTTGACTGTATGGGCTGTACGCTTTGCGTAAAGGCCTGCCCTGTCAACGCCAAGGCCGCCAAGGATGGCACCGATAAGATCGCCATCAAGATGGTTCCCCAGGCCGAGGAATCCGCCCAGCAGAAGGTCTTTGATTACTGTGTCGCCAACGTTTCGGATAAGAAGCTCTTCGACACCAAGACCATCAAGGGTAGCCAGTTCCGTCAGCCGCTGCTCGAATTCTCGGGCTCCTGCGCCGGCTGTGCCGAAACCTCGTACGCCCGCCTGATCACCCAGCTCTTCGGCGAAAGAATGTATATCTCCAACGCCACGGGCTGCTCGTCGATCTGGGGTGGCTCCGCTCCCTCGACTCCCTATACCGTCAACCGTGAGACCGGCTACGGTCCCGCTTGGGCCAACAGCCTCTTTGAGGACAACGCCGAGCACGGTCTTGGTATGTATATCGGCCAGAAGGCTCTGCGTGACCGTGTGATCGGCTACGTGAAAGAGCTGCGCGCGGAAGCGAAGAAGGAAGACGTTATCGCCGCCATCGACGCTTACCTCGACACCGTTAACGACGGTTCTGCCAACGAATCTGCCACCAAGGCGCTCGTTTCGGCTCTGGAAGGCTGCACCTGCGGCAATCCTCTCTGCGCGAAGATCCTTGAAAACAAGCAGTACCTCTCCAAGAAGAGCGTTTGGATCTTCGGTGGTGACGGTTGGGCCTACGATATCGGCTTCGGCGGTCTTGACCACGTCATCGCTTCGGGTGAGGACGTCAACATCATGGTCTTCGATACCGAGGTTTACTCCAACACGGGCGGTCAGGCCTCCAAGGCCTCCCAGATCGGGCAGGTTGCCCAGTTTGCCGCCGCCGGTAAGGCGATCGGTAAGAAGGATCTGGCCCAGATCGCTATGTCCTACGGTTACGTTTACGTCGCCCAGATCGCTATGGGCGCCGATATGAACCAGACGCTGAAGGCCCTGCATGAGGCTGGGGCGTATCCGGGTCCCTCCATCGTTATCGGCTACGCGCCCTGCGAAATGCACTCGATCAAGGGTGGCATGCAGAACTGCCAGGCCGAAATGAAGAAGGCGGTCGAGGCCGGCTACTGGCACCTCTTCCGTTACAACCCCGCCCTGAAGGCAGAGGGTAAGAATCCCTTCTCGCTCGACTCTAAGGAGCCGACCGGGGATTACCAGGCCTTCATCAAGGGTGAAGCCCGCTACACGCGTCTTGCTCAGCAGGATCCCGAGAGAGCGGAAGCCCTCTTCGTAAAGGCTGAGGAAACCGCCAAGGCGAAATTCGAAAGACTTCAGAAGCTTGGCGATTTCTACTCGTAATCCGTAAAACCCAAAAAGGGTAACCCAAAAGGGGCACACCGCTTCGGCGGTGCGCCCCTTTTTCTTCTTCCTCGCTTTTATTGACAAAAGCGCCGTTTTTTGGTATACTGACGGTAGATCATACAAAGGGGGTGCCTATGAAAAAATTCGTGTTTCTTTTCCTTACGCTTGCGCTTTGCGCGCTATTCTTCACCGCCTGTGACGGCGACCCCACCGAAACCACGGCCGCCATGACCACAACGGCCGCTACAACTACGACCGCCCCCGTCACGACGGCAACGCCCGCTTCTTTGTTTGAATACCGAGCTTATCGTGAGGACACCGAGATATGGATCACCAAGTATAACGGTACGGACAAAGAGGTCGTGATTCCCTCGATGATCGAAGGAAAGCCGGTTACCATAGTGGGGGGCTTTTGGGATTCAGCCGTAGAAACGGTATGGATTCCCGACACCGTAGAACAGATCGATTCTCTTGCCTTTCGAAATTGCACCTCTCTTAAAGAAATCATATTCGGTTCAAACGTACAGGCCATTCATTGGGCGGCGTTTGAAGGATGCACGTCACTAAAACATATTGTGCTGCCGCAGCAGCTTTTCAATATGCAAGGGGATGTCTTTTTGAATTGCACGGCGCTTGAATCGATCACGATCCCCAAAACGCTTACCCATTATTATGAAAATTTCAGGGGATGCACCTCGCTTAAAACCGTTATCTTTGAAGAAGGAACCAAGCGCTTGGCGCTTCCGCTCGCGGGAACACCGGTCGAAGAGATGGTTATCGGGGCGGGGGTTGAAACCGTCGATCAAAGCTTTTTCTTGGGCTGTAGAAGCCTTAAGACCGTCACGTTCCTTGGGGATGCCCCAACGGTAAACGCGCAGCTTGATGGTCCGTATCCGACCGATCCACCCGAAGGATATACCGTCACGATTTATTATCCCCAAAACGCCATGGGCTGGGATTCCTTTCCCGTAAGCGAATGGTATCGCTTGGTACCGCAATAAATCAAACAGGTTTAAAAAATAAGTTCCTCAAAGCCGATATGAAATCCATATCGGCTTTTTCCTTGCGTTTGAAAACCTATGAGTGTACCCCATCAAGAGAAAAGAAAACAGCCGCCCCGTGGGGCGGCTGCTGAATTTTTTATTTTTCAATGATTCCGTTTTCCTCTAATATATCCAAAAACAACGGCGAAATAAGGTAAGCTTCATTTGAGGGAAATACAACCCAATATTTTTCGCTGTCGGAAAACAGGAGCAAGGTGCTTTTTAAACGGGGATGCTCTTGGGCATACAAAACGATCGTACGTTGACCGGTTTGCAATGAATAAGAATATTCAAAGGAAGGACCTATAAAAGCTTCCGAAAAAACGAAGGGATCTGAGGTTCCTTCTATCAAAAAAATCTCTGAATGATAGTCGTAATCTTCCCTTAAATAAAGTTGCGAAACCACCACCATCGAATAGATATAGATAGGATCCACATCTGTATAGGAATAACAATACGTAGTAAAAGGGAAGCTGTAATACATGCCTATTTTAATATCGTCTTCGTAAACGTTCGTAGGGGTTTTGCTTGCCGTAAACATATAGGAAGGGGAATATTCTTTATTTTGATATATTATCCCTGATTTGCTTCCTTCTTTCTTGTTCACGAAAGAGACATTTTCAAAATAGAATTTGCACGAGGAAAAAGAAAGCAAAATGATACATAGTAGCATAATAGCAACATTTTTTTTCATAGTTTTCCCCTTTCTCCCCCTCGGGCGAAAATCCTTTTACAATACCAGTATAACATATTTTCCCCCATTAGGCAAGAGAAAAGAAAACAGCCGCCCAAAAGGGCGGCTGAACGTAATGCTTTTGATTTAAATAAGGTTGTTTTCAGATAAAAGTCTTATAAATTCTTCCGAAGGGATCCACACTTCTTTGGAATCCGGAAAGGATAGATACCATTGATTATTGATGCATTCCAACTTTATATTAGCTTTTATTCTTGGATATTGCTTTGATGAAAATTCAATGCTGATAGGATTTGAAAAATCAAAATATTCGCATTTCGAAGCAAGGATGTTTTTAAACTGAATCTCTTTACTTGTATTGCGGATCACAAATACATCAGTTAAATAATTGTAATTTTCATGGAAAAAAACCAAATACAATCGGTCATTGTAAATGAACACGGGATTATCAGCGGTATCGGAGCAATATTCATCGATATACCAAAAATATCTGTTCCCATTCCAACTTAAAAGGGTATCGTTATATGATAAGTAATAGTTGCCATCGACTTCATAGGTGGAAACCGGGAAAGATTTAAGTGTACCTGCATATATATATTTTTCTCCGTTGTAAACAACATAAGAAGGATAAAAAGCTTCATCCTCTTCGTATACACATTCGATCTGATTGTGCAATTTTTCATCAAGGGAATAACGATAGTCTAAACCGCAAGATGTAAATATTAAGCAATAGAATGTCAATATCACTAATATTAATACTTTTTTTACCATACGGACTCCTTTTTATATATGCATAATCGTTCTTCCCTTTTTGGGGGAAGAAATCAAAAACTAGACTCTGCAATACCAGTATAGCATATTTTCCCCCATTAGGCAAGAGAAAAGAAAACAGCCGCCCGTGGGGCGGCTGTCTTAATATTTTTAAGATTGCGGAATTACTTCGGCTTCGGGAAGCAGGTCGTTTTCTTCCAGCAAGGCGAGGAATTCCGAAGAAATCGGGTAGGCTTTACCTCCGCCGTGAATAAGAATATAATAAACGTTATCCATTTTGAAAATATCTACATTGGCTGATAAGGCAGGGAAATTTTTGCAGTACCAATAAAAAGCTTTGCGTTTAGAGGTAAAGTCAGGATCTTTTAGAGAGTCAAACGATATGGGCTCTTCTACGTACGCCCGGGAAAATACGATTTCAACTCCTGTTTCCGGGTTATCCATATATTTTAAATTTGCGTGCTTCAAAATAAACGTTTCTTGTGTGTAATCGAAAGAA
>JAZRFI010000133.1:0-15392 GCA_045661285.1 Eubacteriales bacterium
TTCTTTTTTCGGCCGTTACTTATTATATCACCTTTTATACCCCGCATAAAAGCCAGCTGTCGGTCTATAACATTCCGAAGGGGCCGCAGTATAAGCAAAACCGCGAGGTCATGCATCGCTTGATCGATGAAATGAATAAACGCCCCTATGAGCGGGTGTTTACCAAATCGCGTGATGGGCTTATGCTTTCGGGGCGCTATTACGAGGCAGAGGCGGGCGCGCCGCTTGCCATCTGCTTTCACGGGTACCGCGGCACCGCCGTACGCGATTTTTGCGGCGGGGCGCTGATCTGCCTGGAAGCGGGCTACAATGCCTTGGTGATCGACGAGCGCGGGCACGGCGAAAGCGGCGGGCACACCATCACCTTCGGGGTGAAGGAAAAATTCGATGTGTTAAGCTGGATCGATTACGCGACTCGGCGCTTTGGCGGGGAAGTCAAGATCGTTCTTTGCGGCATTTCGATGGGCGCTTCCACCGTTCTTCTGGCAAGCGCGCTTCCGCTCCCCCCAAACGTCGTCGGCATCAGTGCCGATTGCCCTTATTCCTCGCCCCGCGCCATCATCCGCAAGGTTTGCCGCGATGCAAAGCTGCCCCCCTTTTTGGTGTATCCCTTTATTGCGCTGGGGGCGTTGCTTTTCGGCCGCTTCCGCTTGGATCGGGATGACGTTGTCGCCGCTGTTTCCCATGCCACGCTCCCCATTTTGCTGATCCACGGGGAGGAGGATCGGCTCGTCCCCTGTGATATGGCCAAGCGGATCCGTGACGCCAATCCCCTCTTTATTGAACTGAACCTTTTTGAGGGGGCGGGGCACGGCATCAGCTATATGAAGGATTACGGGCGCTACCGCGCCTTGGTTTCGGCTTTTCTCGGAAGCCGCCGTGTTGATCAAGGCTTGGGGGTTGACAAGAAGGCGCCTTTCCTTTACAATGAGAAAAACGAACGAGAGGAAAGCTGATGAAAAAGAAGGCCTTGCTTTTTTGCGCGGGTGAAAAAACCGCGCTGCCGCCCCTGCCCCCGCGTGAGGAAACGCTCTTGATCGCGGTTGACGGCGGATACGAATATTGTGTGGAAAGCGTTGGCGCCCCCGATCTTGCCGTGGGGGATTTCGATTCGCTCGGCTATGTTCCAAACGGGGTAGAAGCCCTCGTATACCCCCGCGAAAAGGACGATACCGACCTTGGTATCGCGATCCGCGAGGCGCTTTTGCGCGGGTGCGAAGAGATCCTGATTTTCGGGGCAACGGGCGGTCGGCTGGATCATACGGTGGCCTCCTTGCAATCGCTTCTTTCCTTGGCTAAGCAGCATGCGCGCGCCTTTTTGTTCGGGCAGGGCTTTACCGCCACCGCCACAACGGGCGGTCTTTGCTTTCCCGCTTCCTATTCCGGTACGGTTTCGGTCTTTGCCGCGGGGGGCGAATGCGCGGGCGTTACGCTTCGGGGGCTTCGCTATTCTTTAGAGGATGCTACCCTTTCGCCGCTTACACCGCTTGGCGTCAGCAACGAGTTTTTGGGGGAGGAGGCCACGATCTCTTGCCAAGAGGGAATTTTGTTGATTTTGTGGCAGGATAATCTTGACAAGCCGCTTCCTTCGTGCTATACTTAACCCAACTGAATAAGAGACAGGGGAGTCCGTGTGCGGGCTGAGAGGGAGCTATAGCTTCGACCCTAAACCTGATTTGGATCATGCCAACGGAGGGAGTCACTTGTAAGAACGGTCCTCGGGGGATCGTTCTTTCTTTTTCCCTCTCCTACAAGAAAAGGAGATTTGTTATGCAAGAAAAAATGACCGCTAAAAAAAGCGTGCCGCTTTGGTTCGGGGCGGCGGTTTCGATCTCGGAAATTCTGACCGGACTTTCCTTTGCCCCCTTGGGGCTTTTTCGCGGCCTTTTGGCTATCGTGATCGGTCACCTTATCGGCGGGGCGCTGTTGTATCTTGCGGGGCGCATCGGCGCTGTGTCAAGAAGATCGGCGATGGATACCGTCGGCATCAGCTACGGTCGCTTGGGCGCGCTTTTCTTTGCCCTTCTCAATATTTTGCAATTAGTCGGCTGGACGGCGGTGATGATCGAAAGCGGCGCCTCGGTGGCAGACGCGCTTTTGCCGATCGGGAAGATTGCCTTCTGCCTCATCATCGGCGCCTTGATCCTTTTGTGGGTGCTTCTTGGGATCCGTAGCCTTGGAAAGATCAATACGGTTGTGATGGCGGCGCTTTTTGTGCTTACCGTCGTGCTTGCCTTTTCGGTCTTTCGGGGAAGCCTTCCGCCCCTTTCGGGGGAAACGCTCTCCTTTGGCGCCGCGCTTGAGCTTTCGGTCGCGATGCCGCTTTCCTGGCTCCCGCTTATCGCGGACTATACCAAGGATAGCGACAAAGGGAGGCTCGTTCCCTTGGTAAGCAGCCTTTCCTATACCCTCGTCAGCATCTTTATGTACGTGATCGGTATGGGGCTTGCGCTCTTTGGCGGCGGGGATCTCGTCGCGGCGCTGCGATCGCTCGGTTTCGCGGTAGTGGGGCTCAGTGTCATTCTGCTTTCTACCGTCACCACCACCTTTCTTGACGTGTATTCGGCCGCGGTCAGCTTTGAAACCATCGTTCGCCGCGTACCCGTTCGGATCGCGGGCGCGGTCGTTACGGTCCTCGGTACGGCGCTGGCGCTCTTTGCCCCCTTGTCGCGCTTAGAATCCTTTTTGTATCTGATCAGCTCGGTCTTTGCCCCGATGATCGCGATCCTTCTTTGCGATTTCTTCTTGCTTAAAAAAGACTTTTCCCAAAAGCAGCTTTCGCTTCCCAATGCGATCCTTTGGCTGCTCGGCTTCTTCCTTTACCGCGGGCTTATGCGACTTGACCTTTTTATGGGAAGCACGGTACCTTGCATTATCATTCTTGTTATCGCCAGATATTTTATTGAAAAGGTAAACGAAACGTTACATAAGGAGAAAAAGAAATGAATGGCTTTCTTGAAAAAATGAGGGCGAGTCGCCCCCTTATCCATACCATAACGAATTATGTGACCGTCAACGATTGCGCCAATATCCTTTTGGCGGCGGGTGCTTCGCCCGTCATGGCAGACGATATGCGAGAGGTTCGTGAGATGGCCTCGATCGCATCGGGGCTTTGCCTGAATATCGGCACGCTGAACCGCCGTACCGTTTCCTCTATGAAGCGGGCGGGGAAGGTTGCCGCCGCCCTCGGTAAGCCTACCGTTTTCGATCCGGTTGGGGCGGGCGCCACGGCGCTTCGCACAAAAACCGCCGAAAAGCTGATAAAGATGCTTCAGCCTACCCTGATTAAGGGCAATATGTCCGAGATCCGCGTGCTTTCCTCGGGTGTTGGAAAAACCGCGGGGGTTGACGCCCTACCGGGGGACGAGTGCACCGAGGAGAACGCCGAAGAGATCCTTTCGTCGGTATCGGCATACGCGAAGAAAACCGGCGCCGTTATCGGCGTTAGCGGAAAGATCGACGTTATCGCCTCGCCCGACGGGCGGCGCGCGCTCGTCTATAACGGCGTAGGCGCTCTTGCCGCCATCAGCGGCTGCGGCTGTATGCTTTCCTGCCTTTCGGCGGCCTTTATCGCCGCCAACCCCACCGATCCCTTTATGGCGACGGTAGCCGCCTTTTCGATGATGGGGCTTGCGGGGGAGATGACCGAAAAGGCGGTCGGCCCCTTGCTTGGAAGCTTCCATACGCATCTTTTTGACGCGATGGCGGCTATGGATGAAAAAACACTTTTAGAGGGGGCAAAATATGAATTGCGATAAAAAGCATTTGTTGCTTTATGCCGTTACCGATCGGGCCTGGCTTCGGGGGCGTACGCTTACTTCGGTTGTGGAAGAAGCGATCCGCGGCGGGGTCAGTATCGTACAGCTGCGGGAAAAGGAGCTTTCCTTTGACGAATTTTTGGATGAGGCGATCGAGATCGGCGCGCTTTGCCGCCGTTACGGCGTCCCCTTCATCGTAAACGATAACGTTGAGATCGCCCTTCGTTCGGGGGCAGACGGTGTGCACGTCGGCCATAGCGACAGACCCGCCGAGGAGGTACGCGCCCTGATCGGCAAGGATAAGATCCTCGGTGTTTCGGCCGAAACGCTTGAGGCGGCCAAGGCGGCCGAGCGGGCGGGGGCTGATTATCTGGGGGTCGGCGCGGTATTTGCGACTTCTACCAAAGCGGATGCCGCCGACGTTTCGTTTGATACCCTTTCTTCGATCTGTGAAAACGTCGATATCCCGGTCGTTGCGATCGGGGGGATCGGTGAAAAAAACATGAAGCTGCTTCAGGGGAGCGGTATTGCGGGGGTCGCGCTCGTTTCGGCGATCTTTGCTTCCCCCGATATTGAAAAGGATACGAAAAAATTAGCGGCGCTTGCCGCGGAAACGGTGGGGATTTGATGATGAAGTACGCGATTTTTGATATGGACGGTACGCTCATTGATTCCATGTGGATCTGGGATCGGGCTGCCTCCAATTTCCTTCGCGCGCACGGTATTACCCCGCCCGATGACGTAGACAGCACCTTCAAGACCTTTACGATCGCGGGCGCTTGCCATTATTTGAAAACGCATTTTGGCGTTGTGGGAAGCGACGAGGAGATCGTCGCCGCCATCAACCAAATGGCAAGCGACGGGTATGACCGCGTAATGATGAAGCCGGGCATCGTTGAATTTCTGACCTACCTTGCCGAAAAAGGGGTATCGATGGCGGTCGCCTCCTCCACCGATAAGGTCTTGATCGAAAAAACGCTTACCCGCCTTGGGCTTCGCCGTTTCTTTGCGCATATCGTTTCCTCCGGTGACGTCGGGGTCGGTAAAAGCAGCCCCAAGGTCTTTGACGAGGCGCTTTTTCGCCTTGGCGGAAATAAGGAAGAATGCGTCGTTTTTGAAGATTCCTTCTTTGCGATGAATACCGCGAAATCGGCGGGCTATCGGATCGCCGCCGTCCGTGATAACGGCATGGAGAACAAATGGGAGCAAAGCTCGGTTTTTGCCGATTTTGCGATCGAATCCTACGAAAGCTTTGATAAGGAGATTCTTTTTCAATGAAAAAGGTATTAACGATTGCGGGCTCGGATTGCTCGGGCGGGGCGGGGATCCAGGCCGATCTGAAAACCATTGCCGCCCATAAGCTCTACGGTATGAGCGTTATCACCGCCCTTACCGCCCAGAATACGACCGGGGTTTACGGCGTAGCGGAAACCTCGCCCGATTTCGTCGCGGCGCAGCTTGACGCCGTTTTTACCGATATCGTGCCCGACGCCGTGAAGATCGGTATGGTATCGAGCCCCGCCATTATTGAGGCGATCGCCGAGCGGCTTTCTTTCTATAAAGCCAAAAACGTCGTGGTTGACCCCGTTATGGTGGCGACCAGCGGCTCTCGCCTTTTGTCGGAAGGGGCGTCCTCGGCCCTTCGGGAAAGGCTTTTCCCGCTTGCTTCTGTGCTGACCCCCAATATCCCCGAGGCTGAGGCGCTTTGCGGCTTCTCGGTTGAAAATGAAGCCGATATGATAAAGGCGGCTGAGGCGATCGGAAAGGGGTGCGGTGTCGCCGTCCTCGTCAAGGGCGGTCACCTCGTTAACGACGCGATGGATTATCTTTATACCGAAGAGGGCGGCTGTTGGTTCCGCGCCGAACGGATCGATAATCCCAACACCCACGGCACCGGCTGTACGCTTTCTTCCGCTATCGCTTGCGGCCTTGCCCGCGGCCTTTCGCTTGCCGAAAGCATTCGCCACGCCAAGGAATACCTCACGGGCGCCCTTCGCGCAGGCCTTGATCTCGGACGTGGCAGCGGTCCCCTAAATCACGTGTACGCCCTGTAAGAGGGGCTTCATATTTAGGCATAAACGCAAATAAAAAGATAAGGTGTTGCTTTGCTTCACTTTCCCTTTTTACATATCGTTCGTCTAAAGGGTGCCCCCTTTTTTTGCATGTATTTAAGGTTGAAAAACATTCGTTTTTCTTCTTTTTGTTTTGTTTTTATTTGCTATCCTCGTTCTCTCCCTCTCGACGTATAATATACGCCTTCGGAGAGAGAACGAGAATTTCTGCTCTAAATCTGCGCGCCCCGGACTTCGTATTTGCGCATAATCGTAAATAAAAAAGAGGATTTGATGATTTACATCAAGTCCTCTTTTTGCTTTGTCTTGTATCAAGCGATAGCAAGCTCCTCTTTGCTTATTTTTTAAGGTTGAAAACTTCGTTTTCTCCTTTTTGTTATATTTTTTATTTACTAACACCGCTCGCTTCCTCTCGCCGTACCCTTGTACGTCTTCGGGGCGCGATCGGCGTTTTCTGTATCAAATCCGTGCGCCCCGGGTTTCGTTTTTCTTTTTAAACGTTGCGTTGGAAGCGCTGATAAAGCGTATCGGCAATCGTTTTCCATCCTTCGCCGCCTGCCTTTAAGATGCGGCGGTCATAGGTCAAAAGGCCGTTGGTCTCGTCCTCGACGTCACTCAGCTGGGTGAGAATGGTACCCGAAAGGCCGCGGTCAACGGCGGGGAGGATCTCTTCTTCATACAGGCGGCGGTTGGCCTCCATCCATTTCTCTTCATCGGTAAAGAAGCGGTAGCCGTAGGTCTTATCCAGATTAAAGCTATGCCCCTCGATCTTGCAGGAATATCCGCCGAATTCCGAAAGGATCAGCGGTCGCTTTCCGACGGAAAGCTTGATCTTTTTAAAGTAAATATGCTCGCTATCTACGTCGCTTTCCTTTTCCCGGAACCAACCCGAGGTCGCGTCCCAAATTCGCGTTTCGTCGTAAGCCTTTAATTCCTTATAAAGCCTGTCGGCGTCGTACTGCCCCCAGCCCTCGTTAAAGATCGTGTAATACACCACCGAGGGATGGTTATAAAGGAGATCGACGGTATCACGGGCGTGCTCTTCAAAAAAGCTTTTTCTTTCTTCGCTCGCGCGGTGGGTGATGCCCCGCTTTAAGCCGACCGTCGGCAACGCCGTATCAATGAGAAAGGAATAGCCGCCGCTGTTTACCATATCCTGCAAAACCAGCATACCGTGCCGATCGCAGTAATAATAGAAAAGCTCGGGTTCAATCTTAATATGCTTACGAAGCGCGTTAAAGCCGCAGGCCTTAGCTGTAAGAATATCGTTTTCGTAGCCCCGCGGGGTGGCGGGCAGATAGATCCCGTCCGAAAAATATCCTTGGTCAAGGAGGCCGTGGAAAAAGATCGGCTTGCCGTTAAGAAGAATGCGCGCTACGCCCTTGACCGTTTCGATCGAAACCTTGCGAAGCGCGAAATACGAGCGTACGGTATCGCACCCGTCAGAGAGCGTGAAGCGGTAAAGATAGGGATCCTCGGGGCTCCAAGGGTGAAAGCTTTTCGGGGTGAGGGTGATGCTGTCGCCTTGGTAAGAAAAGACCTCGTCCCCCTCTTCGGTATGAAGGGTCAGCGTTTTGCTTTCCGATCCGCCCAGCGTTTCGATCTTCACCGCATCAAGCGTTGGGGTGATACGAAGCGAGCTTATATATTCCTCGGGAACCGCCTCCAGCCATACGCTTTGCCAGATGCCGGAGATCGGGGTATACCACATCCCACCCCGTTTTTTCGTTTGCTTGCCGTAGGGGAGCGTTTTGTCAAGCGGGTCAAGACAGTGTACCGCGATCTCGTTTTCCCCTTCTTTTAAAAGATCGGTAATATCAAAGGAGAAGGGAAGATATCCGCCGATATGCCCCCCGGCCATACGGCCGTTTACGGTGACCTTGGCCACCTGATCGCAAGCGCCGAAATGCAAAAGGATGCGCCCGCCGAGGAAATCTTCGCGAAGCGTAAAGCTTCGGGTATACAGATAGCTCTCGCCCGCCTTCAGCGCGCGCCCGATCCCCGAAAGGCGGGATTCGGGAGGGAAGGGGACGCGGATCTTGCCAAGCGGCTCGCTTTTCCCTTCCCGAAGCAGCGAAAGATCCCATTCGCCGTTAAGCGACAGATAGGAATCTCTTTGCATTTGCGGGCGGGGATATTCCTCCCACGAGGAATTTTCGTCCTCTTCAAAGGGCGTGGTAAGATCGGTACGAAGACGGGGTGGGCGCTTCGAAAGCCGCAGGATCAGCGCGGTGACGGCAATCGTGACGAGCGCCACGATCAAAGCGGCCACGAAAATCCCCTGGTTGGGGATAAAGGACTCGGTTCCGTCCGAATTCACGATCACCTCGGCGTTGGCAAGAACGGTTTTTCCGATATAAGGGCCGACAAGACCGGGGACCAAGACCTGGGAAAAGATGCGGATGCCCTGAAAGCGCCCGGCTTCGCCAAGGGGCGTCAGATCGCGGATCTTGGCGCCAAAGACCGCCATACCCGAAAGAAAGCCGCACATCATAAAGAGAGAGCCGATAAAGACGGGAAGCTTCTCTTCGAAGGAAGCAAGCAGGATATACCCAAGGCAAAGAGAGGCAAGGGAGATAAAGACCGAAAAGGAAAAGCCGCGCTTATCGTACACGCGCCCCCAAAGGGCGGTGACGGCGGCCGCCAGGATAACGGCGGGGGCCATGATCAAAACGTAATCGGCCATACCGAGGGCTACCTCGTAATAAAGAATGAGGTAGGGCATAAAGATCTGGATCGAGATATTGAACAGCGCGAAGCCGATAAGGTAGAGATAGAGGCTGCGGTGTGCCTTAACCGTTTTCGGCGTAAAGCTGTGGAGAACGGTTTTGAGATACGGATCGCTTGATTTTTCGATCGGGGGATTATCAAGAAGGAAAAGCCCTACAATACCGACGCCGATCACCACGAACCCGATGATCAAAAAGATCGTCGTCCAGCTGGAGGCAAGATCAAGGTTAAAGGACATAAAGCCGCCGAAAACCACGAGGATCGAAACCAGCGGCATCATCGCGTTGATCCCCTCGGCCGTGCCGCGGTTGGTGTCGTCGGTGCTGTCGGTCAGCCAGGCGTTAAAGGCCGCATCGTTGGCGCTTGAGCCGAAAAAGGTCATCAGACAGTCGAAAGCGATCACGAGCGATACCCCGACCGAGGCGGCAGAGACCGTGGCGGGCAAAAGCCCCGAAAGCAGATCGAGGCGGATAAACGAAAAGCAAAGGATCGAGATACCCCAGAGGATATAGCCCCCCGAGATAAAGAGCTTTCGCTTACCAATCTTATCGGATAGTGCCCCGATAAAGATCGTCGTCACGGTGGCGGCCACGGCGCTTGCCGCGACCATCGCCGAAATTTCGCCGGGGCTTGCGTTAAACATCTTGTAGATAAAGACGTTGAGATACATATTCTCAACCGTCCAAGCAACCTGACCCATAAGGCTGAAAAGGATCAAGGCACCGAAGAATTTTTTCGAAAGCTTGGTTTTCATAAAGGCCTCCGTTTTTTGAAATAATGATAAGAACAGTATACCACGAATTGCGCTCGTTTTCAATTAAAATTGAAAAAAGTGATAAAAAAGCGCGCCTTTTTTCACCTTGACAAAGAAAGCTTTTCGCGGTACAATATTTTTATAACGAATAAATAAAGAGGAAACGGTATGATAGCATTGATCACGGGAGCCTCGTCCGGTATCGGGCGCGAGTTTGCAAAGCAGCTCTCAAGCATGGGGGAGGTAGACGGATTTTGGCTCATTGCCCGCCGCCGCGAAGCGATGGAAGAGCTTGCAGCCACCCTGCCAAACCCCTGCCGTATCGTCTCGGCCGACCTTTCGACCGATGAAGGGCTGAAAACGGTAGAGGAGCTTTTGCAAAGAGAGAAGCCTCAAATCAAATATTTCATCAACGCCGCGGGCTACGGCAAATTCGGCAACTACCGTGAGCTTTCGCGCGCCGATGTGACCGGAATGATCGATCTTAACGTGCGCGCCGTCGCGGTGCTTTCGCACGCGGTTCTTCCCTATATGCCGAAGGGAAGCCACCTTATTCAGCTGGGAAGCGGCTCTTGCTTTACGCCCCTGCCGAATTTCGCGATCTACGCGGCAAGCAAGTCCTTCGTTCTTCATTACAGCAAGGCGCTTTACGCCGAGGCAAAGCCCTATGGCGTCAGCGTGACCTGCTTTTGCCCCGGTTGGGTCGATACCGGCTTTATCGAAAAGGCCGAGGATCCTTCGGTCAGCGGCCCGAAGGCCAGTGCCTTTCACCCCCTGCTTAAAACCGATAAGGTGGTGAAAAAGGCGCTTCGTGACGCCAAATGCGGCAAGCGCATGTCGGTCACGAATTGGTATACGAAGCTGCAACACCTGCTCTTTAAGGCACTTCCCGATTGTCTGCTTACCGCCGCATGGCTGAAGATGCAAAAGCCCACCCCCGAAAAAGAGGAGAAGAAAGACTGATGGGGCGCGTTTCGCTTCGCGCGGGGGCTCTTCTTTCGCCCGCCCCTGCCGCCCTCGTCAGCTGTGCTTCGGGCGATAAACAAAATGTTTTGACGGTTGCGTGGTGCGGCATTACCTGTACCCATCCCGCAATGACCTACGTTTCGATCCGCCCCGAGCGCTATTCTTATTCGCTTATCAAGGAAAGCGGCGAGTTCGTCATTAATCTGACGGGTGAGGCGCTTTGCCGCGCCGCCGACTTTTGCGGTATGTATACCGGCGCGAAGGTCAATAAATTTGAAAAATGCGGTCTGACGCCCATCGCTTCCGAAAGCGTTGGCGCCCCCACGGTCGCCGAGGCGCCCCTCTCCTTAGAATGTAAGGTAACCGAGATCCTTCCCCTCGGCTCACACGATATGTTCCTTGCCGAGATCACAGCGGTTACGGTGAGAGAGGAGCTTCTTGATGAAAAGGGTAAGCTTTGCCTTGAAAAGGCGGGGCTTATCACCTATTCGCACGGCGAATACTACGCCCTTGGCCGCCGCCTCGGCAAATTCGGATTCTCGGCCGCGAAGAAAAAGAAAAACCTATCCAAAAAGCCTAAAAAGTAAAGAAAACTTATTATATTTAAACAGAGGTAACCGATGAAAAAAGCAATCGCTCTGGGCTGCGCCGCCGTTTTGTGCGCCCTTTTGACGGGATGCGGCTTTTTGCCTGCGCTCACAACCGCGACGAATACGCCACCCCTAACCACCGCCGCAACAACCACCGCCATAACCACCGCGCCGCCCCCCGTAAGCACCGTGCATACGCATTGGGTGGGGGACGGATGGATCTGGGATGAAGACGATCACTTTTTCGCTTGCGCCGGCGAGGACTGCGGCGAGTTTTTTGCAAGGTCGCCTCACGTGATGGTAGAGGGCGCTTGCGAGATCTGCGGCTATATTCCGTACCTACCCGAAGAATAATTTTTGCCACGAAAAAAGAATACAAAAAGATCCCCATTCGCAGTGAATGGGGATCTATACTTTTTATAAGTGATTAAAGCTTCGGAAGACCTTCAAGCCCCTTGGCGATCTCTTCGTCGGTGGGGACGTAGTCGGTCATCACACCGTTGTTGAATTTTTCATACGAGGTCATATCGAAGTAGCCGGTACCGGTAAGACCGAAGACGATGGTTTTTTCTTCCCCTGTCTCCTTGCAGCGAAGCGCCTCGTCGATCGCGACGCGGATGGCGTGGCTGCTCTCGGGTGCGGGAAGGATGCCTTCGACGCGCGCGAATTCCTCAGCGGCGGCAAAGACCTCGGTCTGCTTTACGCTTCGGGCTTCCATATAGCCGTCATGGTACAGCTTCGAAAGGATCGGGTTCATACCGTGATAGCGAAGCCCGCCCGCATGGTTCGGCGCGGGGATAAAGCCGGCCCCTAAGGTATGCATCTTAGCCAGCGGGCAGATACGGCCGGTGTCGCAATAATCGTAAGCAAAGGCGCCGCGGGTAAAGCTGGGGCAAGAGGCGGGCTCTACCGCGATGATCTGATAATTTGCCTCGCCGCGCAGGACCTCGCCCATAAACGGGGCAATGAGACCCCCAAGGTTCGAGCCACCGCCCGCGCACCCGATGATCATATCCGGCTTGATGCCGTATTTATCAAGGGCCGCCTTGGTCTCAAGACCGATGACCGATTGGTGAAGCATGACCTGATTAAGAACGCTGCCAAGCACGTAACGGTATCCTTCGCTCTTGCCGGCGGTCTCCACCGCCTCGGAAACGGCGCAGCCAAGGCTTCCGCCCGTACCGGGATGCTCGGAAAGGATCTGCCTTCCGATCTCGGTCTCCATAGAGGGGGAGGGGGTGACAGACGCGCCGAAGGTACGCATCACCTCGCGGCGGTGGGGCTTTTGCTCATAGGAAACCTTGACCATAAAGACCTTGCAATCCAGGCCGAAATAGGCGCAGGCCATCGAAAGGGCGGTGCCCCATTGGCCGGCCCCCGTCTCGGTCGTAACGCCGCGAAGCCCTTGCTTTTTGGCGTAATAGGCCTGGGCAATGGCCGAGTTCAGCTTATGGCTGCCGCTCGTGTTGTTGCCTTCAAATTTATAATAGATCTTGGCGGGGGTGCCAAGCTTCTTTTCAAGGCAATAAGCGCGCACGAGGGGCGAGGGGCGGTACATCTTGTAAAAATCGCGGATCTCTTGGGGGATCTCGATATACCGCTCGGTATTATTCAGCTCCTGCTCAACAAGCTCGCGGCAAAAGACCTCGGAAAGCGCGTCGGCCGAGAGGGGCTTTCCCGTGGCCGCGTCGAGCAGCGGCTCGGGCTTTTCCTTCATATCGGCGCGTACGTCGTACCACGAATCGGGCATCTCGCTTTCTTCCAAATAAATCTTGTAAGGGATCTCTCTTTCTTTCATCTTTCGGCTCCTTCCGTTTTGTGGGGGACGGAAATAAAAAACCCCGTCCCAGTTTGTTTGCTGGGACAGGGGAAATCTCTCCTGCGGTGCCACCCGGCTTGGCGCATAGCGCCCTCTTTCCGTACCTATATACGGCTTTCCTTTGGTTACGAAGGGAAAAGCTTCGTCTTACCTACCGCCAAGCGGTTCGGTTCGCCCTCGGGAGCCCATTCGCCCTTGCATACCACGCCGGCTTTCACCCTCCACGGCTCGCTATGTTGGCATTGGCAAGAGGTACTTCCTCTCCTTCAACGGTTTATAGTAGTATAGCACTAAGCGCTTCGTTTGTCAAGAGCAAAAGTGAAAAAAAGGAGAGCTTTCGACGGCTTTTCGAAAGTTCGTGAAAGTGTACAAAAACGAGTGGATATTTTTTCGCAAAAAGGTACAAAAAGTGCTTGACAAAACACTATATATAGATTAAAATAAAGAGGACGCACACAAGATATTGGGTTTTTCGACCAATTTCGAAAAGACGAAAAAAGTCGATTTTCCCAAGCGTATCAAGGGAAATGAGGTATTTTTTTATGGTGCTTGGGGGGCTTGCGAAGCTAACGCTTCTTGATTTTCCCGGTAAGGTCGCCTGTACCGTATTTACCCTTGGCTGCAACTTCCGCTGTCCCTTCTGCCACAACGCCTCGCTCGTCGAGGGGACGCCGCTTGATTCGTTAACGGTGGATGAGTTCTTCCGTTTCCTGGAAAAGCGCCGCGGCCTTTTAGACGGGGTCGCCGTTACGGGGGGAGAGCCCTATATGCAGCCCGATATCCTTGAATTTCTTCACGAGATCAAAGGGCGCGGCTACGCCGTAAAGACCGATACCAACGGCTCCTATCCCGAAAGGCTTCGGGCGGCGGTAAAAGAGGGTCTTGTCGATTACGTCGCGATGGATATAAAAAATTCAAAAGAGAAGTATGCTACGACCATTGGGCTCACGGCTACCCCCTCGGCGGTCTTTGAAAGCGTAGACTTTCTGCTCTCGGGTGCCGTACCGTACGAATTCCGCACCACGGTGGTGAACGAGCTGCACGAGCCGGGGGATTTTGCCGCGATCGGCGAATGGATCAAGGGGGCGCCCCACTATTATCTGCAGGCCTTTACCGATTCGGGGGATATCCTCTCGGGGGGGATGACGGCGGCAACGCCCGAAAAGATGAGAGCGTGTCTTGCGGCGGTTAAGCCCTTTATCGCGAACGCAGAGCTTCGCGGCTTATAATTTAAAAATGAAAAAACATATATAAAGCAAAAGACAGGAGAAACGCTATGTATCAGGTACAGAAAAGAGACGGAAAGGTCATCGACTTTTCGCTCGACAAGATCGCAAAGGCCATAAAGATGGCTTTTGAAGCGCAGGAGAAGGATTATCACCCCACGGTGATCGATTTTCTGGCGCTCAAGGTAACCGCTGATTTTGAGCCCAAGGTAAAAGAGGGGCTGATCGCGGTTGAAGACATTCAAGACTCGGTTGAGTCGGTCCTCGTTCAGGCAGGCTACGCCGACGTGGCCAAGGCCTACATTCTTTACCGCCGTCAGCGCGCCAAGCTGCGTGAGGTACAGAACACCATTCTTGACTATAAGTCGCTGGTAGACGGCTATTTGAAGATCAACGACTGGCGCGTAAAGGAAAACTCCACCGTTACCTATTCGGTCGGCGGTCTGATCCTTTCGAACTCGGGCGCCATCACTGCCAACTACTGGCTCTCTGAGATCTACGACGACGAGATCGCCAACGCCCACCGCAACGCCGATATCCACCTGCACGACCTTTCGATGCTGACCGGTTATTGCGCCGGTTGGTCGCTGAAGCAGCTGATCCAAGAGGGTCTTGGCGGCGTTCCCGGTAAGATCACCTCGGCCCCCGCCAAGCACCTGGCCACCCTTTGCAACCAGATGGTCAACTTCCTCGGCATCATGCAGAACGAGTGGGCGGGCGCGCAGGCCTTCTCCTCCTTTGATACCTACCTTGCCCCCTTCGTTAAGGCCGATAACCTCGACTACGATCAGGTCAAGAAGTGCATCGAATCCTTCATCTACGGTGTAAATACCCCCTCCCGTTGGGGTACGCAGGCGCCCTTCTCGAACATCACGCTCGACTGGACGGTGCCGGATGACCTTGCCGAGCTGAACTGCATCATCGGCGGCAAAGAGGTCGATTTCAAGTATAAAGACTGTAAGCGTGAGATGGATATGGTCAACCGCGCCTTCATCGAAACGATGATCGAGGGCGACGCCAACGGACGCGGCTTCCAGTACCCCATTCCCACCTACTCCATCACCCGCGACTTTGACTGGTCGGAGACCGAGAACAACAAGCTTCTCTTCGAGATGACCGCAAAGTACGGTACCCCCTACTTCTCCAACTATATCAACAGCGACATGGAGCCCTCCGATGTTCGTTCCATGTGCTGCCGTCTGCGTCTCGACCTGCGTGAGCTGCGCAAGAAGTCGGGCGGCTTCTTCGGAAGCGGCGAGTCCACGGGCTCGATCGGTGTCGTGACCATCAATATGCCCCGTATCGCATACCTTGCCGAGGATGAGGCAGACTTCTACCGCCGCCTCGATCATCTGATGGACATTGCGGCTCGCTCGCTCAAAATCAAGCGTACCGTAATTACCCGTCTGCTTGATGAGGGTCTGTATCCCTACACCAAGAGATACCTCGGAACCTTTGCAAACCACTTCTCCACCAT
>JAZRFI010000134.1:0-5630 GCA_045661285.1 Eubacteriales bacterium
AGAACGCGACCCTTCGTGGCATCCTCGGCCACCTCGACCTTATGCGCCTTGGCGCAGGCACGGGCATCTTCGTCGCTATTCCAGTCATTATAATCGACACCGGCGTACTTTTTGACCGCCTCGACCATGGTAAGGCGCTCCCAGTTCCCCATATCGATCTCTTTGCCCTGGTAGGTGATCTGTAAGCTGCCGCAGACCTCTTGGGCCAGCATCTTATAGAGCTCTTCTACCAGATCCATCATGCCCTTATAATCGGTAAAGGCCTGATAGAGCTCGATGGTCGTAAATTCGGGGTTATGCTTGGTATCCATACCCTCGTTACGGAAGATACGGCCTACCTCGTATACGCGGTGCAGACCCCCAACGATAAGGCGCATTAAGTAAAGTTCGGTCTCAATACGCAGATACATATCCATATCCAGCGTATTGGGGTGGGTCACGAACGGGCGGGCAGAGGCACCGATCTCCAGGGGAACAAGGATCGGGGTGTCTACCTCCAAAAAGCCCTTGCCGTCAAGATACGAACGGATCAGCGAAAGGATACGCGAACGCTTCAAGAAGGTGTCGCGCACCTCGGGGTTCACGATAAGGTCAACGTAGCGCTGACGGTAACGAAGGTCGGTGTTGGTAAGACCGTGGAACTTTTCGGGCAACGGCAGAAGCGACTTGGCAAGCAGCGTCAAGGCCGTGGCATGGATCGAGATCTCGCCCGTCTGCGTGCGGAATACCGTTCCCTCAATGCCGAGGATATCGCCGATATCCCACTTCTTGAAGGCGGCGTAGGCGTCTTCCCCGACGTCGTCGCGCTTGACGTAGACCTGGATCTTGCCGCCGTTATCGAGGATATGCATAAACGAGGCCTTACCCATCACGCGACGGCTGACCATACGGCCGCCGAGCAGAACGGTTTTGCCCTCGTATTTTTCATAATCGGCAAAGATCTCCCCGCTCAGCGTATCGACGGGGAACTTGGTTAACTGAAAGGGGTCGTTGCCCGAGGCTTGCAGGGTCGCCAGCTTTTCGCGGCGGATCTCCAGCTCGTTGCCAAGGGGCTTGCCCTGGTTGTTACTCTCTTGCATCTTTTTCTCCTTACGCGCGATAAACGTCCTTAACGAGAAGGGTGACGGTGTTGCCGTTCGGCAGGGTCGCCTCGGTCTTTTCTCCCGCGCGCTTGCCGATCAGAGCCTGACCGATGGGCGACTGGTCCGAGATCTTCCCGTCGAAGGGATTGGCCTCATACGAGCCGACGATGTGATAGGTCTGCTCTTTGTTCTTGGTAAGGTTTTCAACCTTAACGAAGGAGCCGATGCCAACGACCGAGGCGTCGGTCTCGTCGGTATCGACGATCACGGCGTTCTTGATCATCTCGTCAAGCTCGGCCTTGCGGTAGGCAAGCTTCGATTGCTCTTCCTTGGCTTCGGTGTATTCGCTGTTTTCCGAAAGGTCGCCGAAGCTGCGGGCGGTGGAAATATCCTTTTTATTTTTCTCGATCAGTACGTCAAGCGCTTCTCTTTCCTTTAAGAGGGCGTCGTAGCCCGCTTGCGTATAGGTTCTTTCTTTCGACATGATCTTCTCCTTTATGTGTTATGCTTTTTGCATATATTAAGGGGCCATCGTCCCTTTAAGATACGAAAGGGCTGCTTGCAGCTGGGCGTCCTCCTCGGGGGTAAGAAGATTGAGGTTCTTCTTGGCCGCCTCGGGCGAAAGCGCGACTGCTTGGTCGGGGGTAATGCCCACGCCGTTATAGTTTCCGCTCGTCGGCGGGTCGTAGTAGAAATAGGTCAGCATGACGAAGGAACCGTCACTCGTTACATTCCCGCCGCTTTGCCCGACCCCCTTGCCGTAGGTGACGGCGCCGATGACCTCTACCGAAAGACGGTCACGCAGCGTGGAGGTAAAGAGCTCGCCCGCCGAGGCGGTGTTTTCGTTGGCCAGCACCGTCATCGGTAGGTCGATCCGATGGTTTTCGTAGTAGACGCGCCCCTCTCTGCCCATATAGGTGGGGTCAACGTCGGCGATCCCCTTGATCGTTCGATTGTTGCCCGTATTCTTGTAGCGCATATGGCAGATATCGCCATCCGGCAGGATATATTCAAGGATCGCGACGACCGAATTCAGCGCGCCGCCGGGGTTGTTTCGTACGTCAAAAACGAAGGACTCTGCCCCCGCCTCGCTGAGCGCCCGATGCGCCGAAACGAACTGGGCGTAGGTCGTATCGTCAAACGAGGTGATCTTGATATACCCGATATTGCCCTCCAGCATCTTACCGGAGGCGGTGACCTCAACGACCTCCTCACGCGTGACCGAAACCGTATAGGGCACGCCGTCACGGCTGAGGGTGAGGTTTACCGAGGTACCGATCTCTCCCCGGATTCGGTTGATGGTGGCCTGATAGCCGATCGAAGCGATATCCTCGCCTTCAACGGCGATCAAAACGTCACCGGGCAGAATTCCCGCCCGCTCGGCGGGAGACCCCGAAAAAACGGTGAGAATATCAATATAATTGTTTTCATTCAGCGAGACCTGAACGCCGATGCCCGAGTATTTGCCTTGCATATCGGACGTATAGTCGTCGGCCTCCTGTGGGCCGTAATAGTAGCCGTATTGATCCCCTAAAACGTCGATATAGCTATTGATGAAGATAGCCGTCGCCTCTTCTTTATCGGTCACCCGCTCGATATAATAGGTATCGACGAGGTAGTAAAAAAGCTCGGGGCAGCATTCGTCGATGGTCTTCGGGGTCTCGACGACGTAGTTATAACGGTAATAGCTTTCTACAATCTCGGCCTTTTCGCGGTCAACGAGCGCCAGAAAATCCGAAAGCTCCTTGGCGCTGACGGGTCTTTCCCCTTCCGTTCCGTCGGTGGTGGTGGCGGGGGTGGTATACTCATTAAGCTTATCCTTTAAGCGATCGGCAAGCGTGCCGCCGTCACCGAAAAGGCCACAGGAGGCAAAGCCGACGCAAAGAAGGCATAAAAGAAGAAAAAGCGAAAGATAGCGAAGCGTTCTTTTTTGTTTTTGCATAGATCCTCGATCAGAACTTCGCAGGCTTGCTGGCCAGATACTTGCGAACCATCAGGGCTACCTTTAAGGTAACGGCGTGGTCGAATTCGCGCAGATCAAGCCCCGTCAGCTTGCGGATCTTTTCCAAACGGTATACAAGGGTATTGCGGTGTACGTACAGGCTTTCGGCGGTCTTGGATACGTTCAGATCGTTATCGAAGAAGGCGCGGACCGTCTTCATCTGGGTATCGTCGTCGCGCGATTCAAGCGATTCAAGCGACCCCTTCTTAAAGACCTCCTGTAAGAAGGCCTCGCAAAGCGTGGTGGGAAGCTGATAAATAAGACGCCCGATGCCGAGGTTATTATAGCTGATAACGTTCCGTTCGGTATCAAAGACCTTCCCGACCTCAAGGGCGATACGCGCTTCCTTGTAGGCCTTGGCCAGATCCTTTAAGCTTTCTACGATCGTGCTGATGCCGACGTAGACGCGCTTGGGGTAGGATTCGGTCGTCAGCGTTTCGACGATCGCGCCCGCCAACGCCTCCAGCTCGCGACCGTCGGTGGTGGGCTCGACCTCCTTGACGAGGACGATATCCTGCTCACCGATGTTGATAACGTAATCCTTCGTCTTATCGGGGAACATGCCCTGAATGATCTCGTAGGGCATCATATCCACCTTATCGGAGAACTTGATAACGAGGACCGCGTGATGCTCTTCGGTCGAGAAATGCAGCTCCTTGCTCTTGATGTAGATATCGCTGGGCAGAATGTTATCCAGCATGATATTTTTGATAAAGCTACCCTTATCGTACTTTTCGTCGTAAAGGTTTTTGATGTTTGAAAGCGAAACGGCCAGCATAAGCGAAGCCTTTTCGGCGTTTGCGTCATCCCCCTCTACGAAAACGATAGCGCCGCTTTTGACGCCTTGATTCATATAACGGTAGGTCACGCCCTCCACGATCACGAAGTCGGAGGCAAAAGCAAGCTCATCCCGCGCGACACCGCGAAGCTCACCGATGCGAGAAGGGTCGCTGCAAGCGCAAACGATCCCGCCCTCGTCAATGACGCCGAAGGTGCGGTCGATAGCGGCCTTCATTTGCTGCATGACGGTTTGGAACAGACGATTGGACATAAAAGATTCCTTTCACTTGTTAATTCTGTCACATATTTTACCGCATCTTTTAGCATTTTGCAATAGAAAATTTAAAAATTCACAATTCCTTTTCCTATTTTTTATTCATTTTTACCCATTTTGTCCAACTCGTAGTGATAGCATAAACAGGAAAGGACGAAAAGCGGGGCGGTCTCGCAGCGCAAAATGCGCTTGCCGAGCCCCGTGGGAAGAAGCCCGGCGGCGACTGCCTCCTCGGCTTCCTTGGGGGAAAATCCCCCCTCGCTCCCCACAACGATGCTGCAAGAGGCGGGGGCTTTCCCCACCAAAAGGGCGGGAAGCGGGCGAGTGCCGCCCCCCTCGTAGCAAAAGAGTGCCAGCTCTTCTCCCGCCGCCCTTTTCAGCATTTCCCCGAAGGAAAGAGGGGTGTTTACGGTGGGAATACGGCAGCGCCCGCATTGCGAGGCCGCCTCTTTGGCTATCTTATTATACCGCTCGGTCAGCCGATTATTCTTTTCTTCGGCGGGGCGGCGGATACAGCGCGAGGAAAAGAAGGGGGTGATCGACGTAGCCCCCAGCTCGGTTGCCTTTTGAATGACCGTCTCCATTTTATCGCCCTTCGGATAGGCCATATATAAATGAATAGGAAAAGGGGGCTCTCCCTCTCCCTTTTTCTCGGAAAGAACCGTACATTCGACCGCCGTAGGGGTGATCGACGAAAGCGTACATTCGTAGACAGACGCCTGCCCGTCCGACACCGAAAGCGTATCCCCCACCGCCATACGGAGCGAAAGGGCGATATGGCGGGCACTGTCGCCCAAAAGGGTGATGCGCCCCTCTTCAAGCGAAAGGCGGCTTTCCCCGTCTAAAAAGAAATGCGGCATATCAATTTCTCCTAAAGAGCATCGCGCGCCAGTCGTTTTGGCGCTTCTCGCTAATGAAAGTAAAGTTGTTTTTACAAATACACGCCCTTACCTCGTCTGCACGATCCGAAAGGATCCCCGAAACCGCCATCAGTCCGCCCGGCTTCAGCACGCTTCCGGCATCGGGGGCCAGAAGGATCAGGATATCCGAAACGATGTTGGCGCAAAGAAAATCGTAGGGGGCGCGTTTGTCAACCGATTGCAAATGGTTCGATTGCCCCGCGATCATATTTTCTTCGCCGCTTTCCTCGATATTCTTTTTCGTTACCTTCACCGCCTCGGGGTCAAGGTCGTAAGCGGCGCAGAAATCGGCACCCAGCTTTTTGGCGGCCAAGGAAAGAATCCCGCTTCCGCACCCGACGTCCAGAACCCGCTCGCCGCCCTTAATCTCTTCGCAGAGGAATTCGATCATCATATAGGTGCTTTCGTGCGTGGCGGTACCGAAGGCGGTGCCGGGGTCGATACGAAGGACCCTCTCTCCCTCTTTTTCGGGATATTCCTCCCAAGCGGGGACGACGGTCAAGCGCCCAAAGGGAATGGGATGATAGTATTTCTTCCAGTTCTCAGCCCAATCCTCTTCCTTGAGCCCCTCG
>JAZRFI010000135.1:0-3536 GCA_045661285.1 Eubacteriales bacterium
CCCGGTCAATATGTCCGGTAAGTATTTTAACTTTGTGGCATATGGCGTGACCGATGACGAGGAGGTCATCGATTACGATGCCCTGGAAAAGCAGGCCATTGAGGTTCAGCCGAAGATGATCGTCGCTGGCGCGTCAGCCTATCCGCGTGTGATCGACTTTGCACGTCTGCGTGAGATTGCGGACAAAGTTGGCTGCCTGCTGATGGTCGATATGGCGCATATCGCGGGCCTTGTTGCCGCCGGCGTACATCCGAGCCCTGTGCCGTATGCCGACGTTGTAACCACCACCACCCACAAAACGCTTCGCGGGCCCCGCGGCGGTCTTATCCTTTGCCGTGAGGAATACGCCAAGGCGATCGACAAGGCGATCTTCCCCGGTATCCAGGGCGGTCCCTTAGAGCATATTGTCGCCGCCAAGGCCGTAGCGCTTGGCGAAGCGCTTAAGCCCTCCTTCCGCGAATACGGAAAGAAGGTGGTCGAAAACGCCGCCGTTCTGGCAGACGAATTGCAAAAGAAGGGCTTCTCGCTGGTTTCGGGCGGTACCGACAACCACCTGATGCTGCTTGACCTTCGCGACACCGAGCTGACGGGTAAGGCCCTTGAAGCCGCGCTTGACGAGGTTCATATCACGGTCAACAAGAACACGGTTCCCAACGAGCCTCGCAGCCCCTTCGTGACCAGCGGCGTCCGTATCGGCACCCCCGCCGTCACCACCCGCGGCTTCGGAACCGAGGAAATGAAGCAGATCGCCGACTTCATCGCCCGCTGCGCCTTCGGCAGCGAAGCCGAGCGCGCCACCATCTCCGAAGAGGTGCAGGCCCTTTGCGCCAAGTTCCCGATCTACAACGATTAATCCAAAAAGTCATTTCTTTGTAAACATAACGATACAAAAAAGAGGATTCGATCTCGCGTCGTTTCCTCTTTTTTATGTTTTTTGATTAAAGAAATTCGCAAATGTTTATTATTTTCTTTTTTCTCCGCACCGCCTCTTGAAATGATTTGTAAGCCCCCCGTAAGTATGATCCACATACGCTATTATGAGATCTGCATTTTTTATCATCCACTCATTTCTCTTCAAAACGGCAAAGCGGAGCGGCACGTTTTCGATGGGCGGATATATGGTTGCATCATATAAACGCCTCCTCTGCATTTCTTTTATTTTTTCTTGCTCCGACAAGCTGAAATACGGTGTGATATAAACGACTTCCACACGTTCGTTTTCTTTTTTCAATTCTCTGCACGCGCAAGCGCATATTTCATCAAAATCTCCGTAACCGCCAAGATAACAAGTCATCTTTTCCGTACTCGCACCGATTTTGCGTATTTGTTCTTTTACTTCCTTTTTAATTCGGTCGTGAGAAGAAACAAAAGAGTGACCTATAAAGGTAATTATCATCTTGCACCCCCCGCGTTTCGTGGAATACCACGATTTTATACTTACATTATACAGGCAAACATCCTTCTCGTCAATATCGTGGAACTCCACGAGATAAAAATTTCTTATTTACCTATAATAATTGTGGAATTCCACAAAAGATAGGTAGGTACGGTTGTGAAATTAAACGACGCGATTATCAAACGGATAGAGGAAATTTGCAAAGAGAAAAACAGCAACGTCTGTGATATTGCCTTGTGCGGCGGGATGTCGCCTTCGGCGATCTACGATCTTATCAAGGGGAGAACGAAATGCTCAAAGGTCGTTACCGTAAAGCGCTTTTGCGAGGGCGCGGGAATGACCTTGTCTGAATTCTTTGATCGGGATTATTTCAACGAGCCCGAAGAAGATTGATTTTAATATACTATAAAGCAAAAAGAGCAGAACCGCGGTTCTGCTCTTTTCTCGTGTAGGGCGAGATCGCCCCTTCCCCCTCACGCCGTTTGGCTTGGGGGAGACGCCCCCTCTTCGGACGAAAGGATACGGACAAGGCCGACCGAGATATCGTCGTGCTCGGTGCTGCGGGTTGCCGCCTCGCCGACGATGCGCCCCGCAAGCGCGTTAAGATCCTGCCCGCTGTCCGAGGAAAGCAGGTTCATCAGCCACGAAGGATCGTCTCCGTCGGGGCATAGCCCGTCCGAAAGAAGCAAGAGGATATCCCCCTCTCGCACCTCAACGTTTACCCGCTCGGCATCCAAGGATTTCAAAAGCCCCAAGGGCATCGTGCGGGAGCGGACGCGAAAAATATCGCCGCCCCGCTTGATATAAGAGGGCGCCGCCCCGCTTTTGATGAACATGGCGGTGCCGTACAAAAGATCAAAGGAAAGCATATCGACGGTAGCCGAGCATTCCTGGCGCCCGGTTCGGATCAGATTGTTCAGCATCCGAAGCGAGGTCTCGCGGCTGTTGCCCCCGAGAAGCATCTTTTCCAAAAAGGTGACCGAAAGGGCGGCGGTCTCGGCCGCCTCCTCTCCGCTTCCCATCCCGTCGCTTAAAAGCCCGTAGAACCAATCCTCGTCGGTCTTGAAAAAGCGGATCTTATCGCCCGAGGGCTCGCGGGGGCTTGCGGGCATGGAGGCGGTGGCGGTCTCTACGCCAAAGCAGCGAACCCCCTGCATAGAAAGCGTGGCGACCCCATCACTCTCCCGAAACACGGGCTTGGTCAAGCGGCAGCCAAGCGTCCGCTCGGCGCGCTCGTGCAGAAGGGGGGCGGCGGCCTTTAGGGCGGCGGGATCGGCGCTTCCCACCGCTACGCGGCGGCGACGAAGCCCCGTGACCGAAAGAAGCGCCCCCGCAAGCGGCGTTGCGCCAAGCGCCTCCTTCAGCTTATTCTCCGCGCCCTCGTCGCGCATCCTCTCACGCCCGTCCTCCTCGGCCGCCTCGCTTAAAATTTTGGAGAGCATGGCGTAATCGAGCGAAAGGAATTCGTTGCGATCGCCCCGATAGCGGCTGATGCACAGCCCCGCGCACTCGTCGCGTATCTCTTCTAAGATCGAATCGATCTTCGGGCATCCGACCCGAAGCTCCTTCGGCAGATCGGAAGCGTCGATCACCCCGCTTGTGCGAAGCTTATTGGCAAGGGCGTATACCGCCCCCTCGGCGACCCTCTCTCCCTTTTCCCAGCAAACGACGCGGTTTGAGCAGCCCGCGCAATGGCGGGCGCAGACCTTCTCACATTCCACGAAATATTCGGCGGCGGCCGGGCGGCGGCTTTCATCACTTCGGCGGTAAAAGACCCCCGAAAGAGAGGAAAACGCATCGCCAAGGCGGGCAAGGCGACCGCCGCCCTCCTCCCCGATCGCGACGGCGCCCCCCACCGCCTCAAGAAGGCTTTTTTCACGAAGCGCCTCGGCGGCGGGATCCCCCTCACGCTTCAAGCGTGAGAAGATCGGCCAGATAAGAAGCGAGGTGACAGAGGCCTCGGGCGCCACCGCCAAAAAGCCCGAAAGCCCGCCGACCGAGGCGGCAAAGACCACGGCGCCCACAGCGCCCGCCAGAAAGGCGTAAAGCGACCCCACGGGGAACAAAAGCCCCGCAAGAAGCCCCAAAAAGGCATAGGCGGGGGCGTAGATCACCTGCCCGCTGAGCCCCAGCACCAGCC
>JAZRFI010000136.1:0-5918 GCA_045661285.1 Eubacteriales bacterium
CAAAACAGCCTTGGAGAGCCGTATAGAAGCAAAAAACAGCAAAAGGGTAACGGGCACGCAAAAAACACGGGGGGTAGACCCCAAGATCAACAACGGTACAAAAGGCGAACGCTTTGAAGATGGCGCGAAGGCAAAAAACGAACGATCAAAAGGCACTCGGGGATGCAAAAACAGCCGATCGCTTCGAAATCCGGGACAAAAAAGTCGGTATGTTGTAAAAACCCTATACAAAAGACGCCTCGTGCAGAGGAAAAACGTCCGCAGAGGGACAAAAAGCATTAATCGCCCCCCAAAAAACACCGAGAGGCGCACCGAGAAGCCAAATTTAAAGAAAAAGAAGCAAAAAACTAAAGCAAACGAACGCTTTCAAAGCCGGGGCAAACAGGCGATAGGTTGCAAAAGCCCCGCCTAAAAGGCGCCTCGTGCAGAGAAAAAACGTCCGCAAAAGGGGCAAAAAGCGTTAATCGCCCCCCTAAAAACACCGAGAGGCGCGCAGAAAGACCGTTTAAAAGGGAAAGCGCAGCGAAGATCAAGCAAGAATTAAGCGGAAACCAAAAATACGCAAGAGCAAGCGAAGATCAAGCGAAAAACAAAAAACAAGCAAAAAACCGAAAGAAGCCCGCCGCACGTTAAAAAACACAGCCCCTTTGCAAAGAGGGTTTGGGGGCGGGGTGATTTCTACCATATATTATATTATACAGTGCGAGATCGACAAGGATCCTCGCAAAGGAGGAAACATGAGCGCAATTTGTTTAGCCTTTGCCAACCAAAAAGGAGGCGTCGGAAAGACGACGAGTGCCGTCAACGTGGCCGCCGAGCTTGGAAAAAAGGGAAAGAAGGTGCTTTTGGTGGACCTTGACCCGCAAGGAAACGCCACCAGTGGCCTTGGGATCCCCAAAAAATCGGTTAAGGCCTCGTCCTATCAGGTCATTCTGGGGCAGGTCGGTGCCAAGGAAGCGATTTTGGAGACCGCGTTCAAAAATCTCTTTCTGATCCCCTCGACGATTTCGCTCGTAGGCGCGGAATACGATCTGCACGCGACCGAAGAGCGCGGAAAGGATGCCAAGATCGCCCTCACCCCCTGCCGTGACGATTTTGATTTTATTCTGATCGATTGCCCGCCGACGCTTGGGATGCTGACCGTCAACGCCCTTTCGTTGGCAGACGGGGTCATTATCCCGATGCCCTGCGACTTTTTCGCCTTAGAGGGGCTTTCTCAGCTGACGCTTACCATCAAAAAGGTTCGCTCGCTTTACAATCCCTCGCTGGAGATCACGGGGCTTTTACTTACGATGTATAACAAGCGCCTGCTTCTTACGGCACAGGTCGAAGGAGAGCTTCAGAAGTATTACGCGGACAAGCTCTTCCGTTCGACCATCTCGCGCAGCGTCAAGCTCGCCGAGGCACCGGGATACGGTCAGCCGATCTGCTATTACGACCCCTACGGCAAGGGGGCATTGGAATACCGCGCCGTCGTAAAAGAGCTTTTGCTTCGCGTATAAACGCTAAAGCGGGGCAAATAGCCGCAAAACCGTTCAAAAGCAAGATCCTTTTCGCGGTTGAACCGGTAGGCCTTGCCTGCCGCCTTGCGCCGTTTGCCTTCGTCTGCCGTAAGGCGGCGCAAAATCGCAAAAACGATTGAAAAGGGGGTTCACCCCTTCCTTTCGCATCAACCAACCTGACTATATTGACAAAAAACGAGGAGATCCACCATGGCAAGAAAGAATATGGGTGCCTTTCGGGGCCTTGACACGCTGTTTCTCGAAAACACCGAGGAAAGCTTGGAAAAAAACGCAAAAAGAACGCTTCGCATCGCCCTGATCGAACCGAAAACCGGTCAGCCGAGAAAAAGCTTTGAAGAGGAGCCGTTGGAGCAGTTGGCCGCCTCGATCGCGACCTACGGCGTATTGCAACCGATCTTAGTGCGCGAGCTTCCCAACGGGAAATATCAGATCGTGGCGGGCGAGCGCCGTTGGCGCGCCTCGAAGATCGCAGGACTTAGCGAGATCCCCGCGATCATCCTTGACGGCGACGAAAAGGAAGCCGCCGAGATCGCGCTTGTCGAAAACATTCAACGCGAGGACCTCAATCCTGTGGAAGAAGCGCTGGCCTACCGCTCGCTCTCTGAGGAATACGGCATGACACAGGAAGAGATCGCGCAAAAGATCGGCAAAAGCCGCAGCGCGGTCGCCAACGCCGAGCGCCTTTTGGATCTGCCCGACGAGCTTCTTTCGCTTTTGGCGAGCCGCTCGCTTTCGGCGGGTCACGCGCGAGCCCTTCTTTCGCTGAAAAGCAAGGAGGACCGCATTGCCCTTGCAAACCGCGCGATTGCGGAGGGTTGGTCTGTCCGCACGGCGGAAGAAGAGGTCAAGCGCCACCTTCGCAAGCAACGCGCCGCCGAACGCGCCGAGAAGCTTACGCCCCCCTCCTTTGCGGTCGACTATGCCGAGGTCTTGGAAACGCGACTTTTGCAGAAGCTTGGCCGCCGTTGCAAGCTTTCTTCTAAGGGAAAGCAAAAAAGCATCACCTTCTTTTATGAAAACAACGAGGATCTTGACGATTTTCTCCGCCTTCTGTGCGGAAACGAATTCGTAGATGGAGAATAAACTATGTCCTCTTTTTTCGCCCCCCTTTTAGCCGCAGGGAGCAAGACGCCCGGCGATTCGTACGGTTTTTTTAACCTCGGCGGCGTCACCTTTGATATTCGCGTGGTTCTTTTTGGGCTTACCCTTGGGATCATGCTGGCCTGCATCGTAAGCACCCTGCAAAGGCATCGCCTTGCCCGCTTTTTCGGGGCCCTTCGCCGCGCGGGTGCCGATAGCCCTCAAACCGCCAAAAGCCTTGAGGAGCTTTCCCTTTCCCCAAGCCGCACGCTTCGTAAATCCCTTTCCTCCCCCGCCTCGCTATATCGAAAGCTGCTTTACGTCGTGTTGCCGAGCGGGGAGATCATCCCGCCCCTATCAAGCCTTGACGACGACCCCTCAAACCGCCGTGTTTCCAGAAGAACGCGGGAGCGCGACCTGATGCCCCTGCCCTTCGAAGAAGAACGAAGCGACGTTTTTTCCTTGGATGGCGTTAACGTGGTCGCCCCCAACACCGCCTTTGATCCTGCGGCCGCACGCTATTTTATGGACGAAAAGCACCGCCGCCGCGCAGAAGTGCGTTACGAAGAGCAATCGAACGAATGGGTACGCCTTATCATCGTACTACTCGTCACGGGTGTTCTTCTCGGCGTTCTTCTTCGCTATTTCCCCGATATCCTCGGCATGCTGGATACGCTACTGTCGGATGCCTTCGGAGGTGAAGGATAATGTTTGATTTTATGTTCAGACACCGCTATTTGCTCGGTTTTCTGCTATTTGCCGTCCTGCTTTCGCTTTGCGCCGCCTTTTATTTTTATCAAGCTCGGGAAGAGAACGCCGAAAAAAAACATTACTTAGAGCTTGCCGATAAGGCCTACCGCGATTACGCCTACATCTCCTCGCTTGGCGATAAGGAGACCGAGGCCAGTGACAGCTCTGCCTACCAGCTTTTAAAGAAGAATGTCAATTTTGCCCTCTATTATTTCGGTGACGAGGCCATGCTCGGGGAAGGGACCACCACCGACCGCGACAATTGCTACCGCCTTCTGACAAAAGCCGCGTTGATCGAGAAATACGGCTATGGGGAAACCGTACAGCCGCTTCCCGGGCGCTGCTGCAATCTCCCATCCGACGCCTCCGACCCGCTTGTCGCCCCCTCCTTTTTCAAGGGTGATCGGGATATTCGCGGCTCGTTCAGCCGTTCCCGCTTATATCGGCTGATGCTCTTTGCCCCCGGAACAGGGGTCCCCGCCGCCACGCCCGAAGGAGAATATACCGGCGAATTCAAAACCGATTGCGAGCGGTTTTTGCGCAACTCCAAAACAGCCCAGCCGAAAATGGAGATCCTGATGATCGTCGGACACGCCGACAGCGACGAGCAAGAAGAAGCCATGATCGCCCTTGCCGCGCATTACAATCTGGTCCTCGTAAATATGAAGCAAGCCTTCGCCATCCAAGAGGACCCCACGATCCTATACAATTCGAACGGAACCCTCAGCGAAGCGGGGCACGCCCTCTACGCCAAAAAGATCGTCGAAGCCATCGACGCCGCCGTCGAAGCCGAAAAGCCCCTCTCTGTCATGCCCACGCAAAGTCTTTATCTCAATTGACAAAAAAGGAAAGTATGTAAACCATACTTTCCTTTTTTCTTTTTCGGTTATGTCCTCCCCGGTCGCATAGTCGAAATGCACACTCATTCTCATTCGTTTCATTTCTCCTTGCTTTGCGGGGTATCACTTCGATAAAAAGCCACAACGTGGCTTTTTATCTCGTTCACCAAATCCGCAGCCCGGGCGCACGGCTTTGGTGCAGAAATCATCGATCGCGCCCCGAAGCCGTACAAGGGTACGGCGAGAGGAAGCGAGCGGTGATAGAAAAGGAATATAATGATGGAGGGAAGAAAGCCAACGGCTTTCAACCTTAAAACCAACCGAATACCGAAGATGCAAAAAAGGGACTATATGCAAAAACCATATAATCCCTTTTCCTTTTCGGTTATGCCCGAAGGCGAAGCCCTTAGTGGACGGCCATACTGATATATACCATCCCCCCGCGCTCGGACTTCTTATAGGCGACGGCCGCCCCGTCCGAATACAGCCAAGCGGGAACCACGACCTCCACGATCCCCGAATACGGACCGCGGAAGCGCTGAAGCTTAAAGGATACCAAGCGCCCGTCCTTCATCCGCCCCTCGGCCACAGCGCCAACGGGGAGCGGGAAACGGAAGCTGCCGTTCGGCACGCTTTGAGGGTCAAGCCCCATCCCGATATAAAGCTTACCGCCGACGTAGCTCGCCACCGAGCAGAAAAACGTGGAAAGAGCAAGGGCCGGGATCAACGCAGGGGCTTCTCCCCCCTTGCCGATAAGCGCGGTCGAGCCGCCCGAAAGCATCGCCTTCATAGGCTTTGCCCCCTCTACCCCCACCTTAGCGTAGGCCGCCGCAAGAAGCGCGGTCTCGTAAGGGTTCGCGGGCCCGCGAAGGGAAAGGCGCGAGGACAGCACGCTTTTACGCTGCAGCTCGATATCCGCCGGATCACCGAACGGGATCGAAAGAAGCGAAGCGTCGGTCACTCCCATATCGACCGAGGCCGAAGCCATATAGCCGCCCCCGATCTTTTTGGGAAGCGAGGCCAACAGCTGACCCGAAATCTTATGGCATTGATTGGCAAGATCCAGTTCCTTGGAAAGCTGCCAAGCGATCTCATAAAAGGCCTCTAAGGCCGAGGCCACCGCTACCGTTGAAAAATACGGGCGATCGGCGTACGCGCCGATCTCGGGCACGTCACTGGCGCGCACGTAGGCGCCCCCTTCTTGGCGGATAACCGCGCTTTTTAGGAGGAACTGAACCGACGAAAGCAACACCGAGAAACAATCCGAAACCAAGAACGCCCGATCGGCGGTATAGCGGAAATAGGCCGCCAACCCGATCACGACCGCCGCGGTCGGCAAAACGCTTTCGCGCCGATAGTCGTTCGGCAAGCGCTCGTTCCCCATAGCGTCGGTATAATAGGGATACCGCGCCAGGTTTTCACCGGGGGCCGCCGCATGACGAAGCGCGTCCGGCAAGAGCGATTTCTGGAAGGAAAGGATCCTTTTCGCTTCTTCGTTATGCCCCGCTTGCAAAAGCGAGAGCAATACCGTAAGATTAAGGATCGGCGAATGCCCGAAGGGAAGCTCCCCCTCCGTCGGGGAAAGCAGAGCGCCCGCGGGCGAGATAAGACAGCGAAGCAGATATTGCGCCTCGTCAAAGATCGGGGCAAGCGAAGACTCATCGGGGTAAAAGCGGCCTTGGCGGAAATACGAGGCAAACGGGGCCGAAGTCGGATCGTAGCCATG
>JAZRFI010000137.1:0-4062 GCA_045661285.1 Eubacteriales bacterium
AAGCCTTGCGGGAAGGCGGTAAAGATATTTTCCAGCAGCATAAAGGCGCCGGTCACGGCGATGATACCCGTAACGGCAGGGGCGATCGCCGCAAGAACCGCTTTGACGTGCGGATTGGTAAGATAGCGGCGAAGAAGTGACGAAATGAGGATCATCACGACAAGGGCGGGCAAAACGACGCCAAGCGTACAAAGGGCAGAGCCCAGCACCCCTGCGAAAAAGCCAAGCTCACTCCCCTTGGTGAAGCCGACGTAGGTGGCCATATTGACCATGATGGGACCGGGGGTCGATTCGCTGACACCGAGGAAATAGCTGAATTGCTCTTCACTGAGCCAAGCGTTGCTTAGCACGGCGTCACGAATAAGCGGGATCGCGCCGTAAGCGCCCCCGAAGGTAAACATCCCGATCTTCAAAAATTCCCAGAAAAGCTGTAAAAAGATCACGACTCTTTCCCTCCCTTCTTAGGCAAAAAGGAGGTGGCAAGGCCGCAAAGCGCCGCCGCCAAGATCACGTAGATCGTGGAGATCGGCAGAGAAAAGAGATCGATGGCGATCATCAAAAGAATTGAGGCCGAAAGGAGACAAAGCGGCAGGGGGCGCCGTTTGGTCTTTTTGATCAGGCGGATGCCGACCCGCAGAATGAGAAGCCCAACCGCGACGCGGATGCCGCGAAAGGCGGCGGCTACCAGCGGGATATCCAAAAAATTATCAAAGAAATTGGCGATCAGAAGAATAATGCAAAAGGAGGGAAGAACGACCCCAAGCGTCGTCATGATCGAGCCGAGGATCCCGACCTGCTTATAGCCGATGTAGGTCGCGCAGTTAATGGAGATAGGTCCCGGGGTCGATTCGGCCAGGGCGGTCATATCCGCCATTTCCTCATGGGTCATCCAGCCGTGGCGGGTCACACATTCCTCCTCGATCAGCGAAAGCATCGCGTAGCCGCCGCCGAAGGTAAAGAGCCCGATCTTAAAAAACGTACCGAAAAGCGTCCAAAGCCTTTTGAGTTTTTCCATAATACACCTTCGTTCTAAATTATATCTTATATATTCTATCATATAAATATGGATTATGCAACCGATTTTTCCCTTTTTTTGATCCCTTAAAGAAAATATGAAATTTTTAAAAGACACTCTTGCAAAACGCAAAAAAATGTGTTACTATGGATACATCAAAAAACGAAGGGGCGATTGCCTCTTCACACGAAAACGCAACTTTTTTACGGAGGAAAAACTTTATGTCTTTTAAAAATCCTTATCTTGAAGAATTAATGGCGTCGGTTGTAAAACGCAATCCCGGCGAGCCCGAATTTCATCAGGCGGTACGCGAGGTTCTCGAATCGCTTGAGCCGGTTATCGAGGCACATCCCGAATACATCGAGCGCGGCGTGCTTGCCGAGCTTGTGGAGCCCGAAAGAATCGTAAAATTCCGCGTTCCGTGGGTAGACGATAACGGCAAAACGCAGGTCAACCGCGGCTTCCGCGTTCAGTTCAACAGCGCGATTGGTCCCTATAAGGGCGGCCTTCGCTTCCATCCGTCGGTTTACGAGGGCATCATTAAGTTCCTCGGCTTTGAGCAGATCTTTAAGAACTCCTTGACCGGGCTTCCGATCGGCGGCGGTAAGGGCGGCTCTGGCTTTGACCCGAAGGGCAAGTCCGACGGGGAGGTCATGCGCTTCTGCCAGAGCTATATGACCGAGCTTTACCGTTATATCGGCGCGGATACCGACGTGCCTGCCGGCGATATCGGCGTTGGCGCGCGTGAGATCGGCTACCTTTACGGTCAGTATAAGCGCATCACCAACGAGTTCACCGGGGTTCTCACCGGTAAGGGGATCCCTTACGGCGGCAGCCTTGGCAGAAAGCAGGCTACCGGCTTCGGTCTTTGCTATTTCGTACGCGAAATGCTGGCCGACGCGAACCTTTCCTTCGACGGCTCGACGGTCGTTATCTCGGGCTCGGGTAACGTAGCGATCTACGCCTGCGAAAAGGCGCAGTCCTTCGGCGCCAAGGTTGTAGCGATGTCGGATTCGAACGGCTACATCTACGATAAGAACGGCATTGATCTGGATGCTGTTAAGCAAATTAAAGAGGTTGAGCGTAAGCGTATCAAGGAATACCTCAACTATCACGCCGATGCCGAGTACCACGAGGGCTGCAGCGGCATCTATTCGATCCCCTGCGATATCGCGCTTCCTTGCGCTACGCAGAATGAGATCAGCGGTGAATCGGCTGCCCTTCTCGTCAAAAACGGCTGCCGCGCGGTCGGTGAAGGCGCCAACATGCCCTCGACCCCCGACGCGATCCGTATCTTCCAAGAGGCGGGTATCCTCTTTGCCCCCGCTAAGGCGGCCAACGCCGGCGGCGTAGCGACGAGCGCGCTCGAAATGTCGCAGAACTCGATGCGCTATTCGTGGAGCTTCGAGGAGGTCGACGCCAAGCTGCAGGGCATCATGGTCAATATCTACAAGAACGCTTCGGCCGCCGCCAGCGAATACGGCATGAAGGGCAACCTCGTTGCGGGTGCCAACATTGCCGGCTTCTTGAAGGTCGCCAACTCGATGCTGGCCTTCGGGGTAGTCTGATAAAAGCAAAAAGAAAACCGTTCTCCGCCAAAAAGCGGGGAACGTTTTTTTTATGGAAAAAGGCAGAAAGGTCTTTTTTGAAAAGCGGGAAGAAAAACCAAATTTTAACAAATTATTCAAGATTTTTCCTTGCCTATTTTTGAAAATCCGTGTATAATGAAAGAAAGAAAACTTTATAGGGGAGGTATACGTATGCGTATCGCTATTATTACGGGCGCTTCGAGCGGAATGGGGCGTGATTTTTCCCGCTTGCTTGCCCACGAGGAGATCGACGAGCTTTGGCTGATTGCCAGAAGAGAAGAGCGGCTGAAAAGCCTTGCGCGCCGCTTGGATATTCCTTGCCGTACGCTGCCCCTTGATCTGCTTGATAAAAATTCCTTTACCATTTTGGGGGATTGCCTGGCGCTTGAAAAGCCTGAGGTAACCTGGCTTATCAACGCCGCGGGCTACGGCCTTGTCGGGAAGGTAGAGGATCTTTCGCAGGAAGAGCAGGATAATATGGTCTCCCTGAATTGTATGGCGCTTACCTCGATTACAAGAGAGGTTCTGCCCTATATGAAGGAGGGTGGGCATATCGTACAGTTTGCCTCGGCCTCGGCCTTTTTGCCTCAACCCGATTTTGCGGTCTACGCCGCCACCAAGGCGTACGTTTTAAGCTTCTCGCGCGCTTTGAACGTTGAGCTTCGGGAACGCAAGATCTCGGTAACTGCGGTGTGCGCCGGCCCCGTTAACACCGAATTCTTGAAGATCGCGGGTGAGCATGAGGAGATAAGGGCCTATAAGCGCTTCTTTGCGGTTGAAAGCCGCAAGGTCGTGCGCAGCGCGTACGTCGCCGCCAAGCGCCGCCGTGAGGTGGTCGTTCCCTCCATTTCTATGCAGGCCTTACAGCTGGCCAGCAAGATCCTGCCGCATAAAACGATTATGAGATTGATCAAATAAGAAAAGTTATGTTTACAAAAAGGCATCTTCCGTTCGGAAGATGCCTTTTTTCTTTGCTTTGGGTGTTAATCCTTGAGGAGCGACTCTTCCCACATATCGGGGGCTTCAAAGCCGATAAGATTAACGGCGGTGGCCGCTACGTTCGCAAGGCCGAAGTGACCTCTATCCTCTTTTAAGGCGTAGGAAGAGGCACTGAAGTTGTCGTAAATAATGCAGGGGACGGCGTTTAAGGTATGGCTGGTCTTAGCCTTCGGGTTGCCCGCTTTATCCAGCTTCGGGCCGCCCGTCTTCTTGTCGATCTCGCACATCTCGTCGGCGTTGCCGTGGTCGGCGGTGATGATGGCGGCACCGTGAAGCTCGTCAAGCACGGGAAGAATTCTCGCCAGCTGCAGGTCAAGGGCTTCCATCGAGCATTCGGTGGCCAAGAAGTTGCCGGTGTGACCGACCATATCGCCGTTCGGGAAATTGACGCGGAGATACTTCTATTCGCCGCTCTCGATGCACTTGATAAGCTCATCGGTGATCTCGGCGCTCTTCATC
>JAZRFI010000138.1:0-3250 GCA_045661285.1 Eubacteriales bacterium
TGATGCCATGCCAAGCCTCCTTTGTCGGCTTGGATAAAAAAACAAAGCACCCGAAATGGGTGCTTTGTTTTTTGGAGGCGCCACCCAGAATCGAACTGGGGGTAGAGGTGTTGCAGACCTTTGCCTTACCGCTTGGCCATGGCGCCGAGTGAAAAACGGACACGGATGACCGTGTCCGTTCTGGAGCGGATTACGGGGCTCGAACCCGCCACCTCGACCTTGGCAAGGTCGCGCTCTACCAAATGAGCTAAATCCGCAAGTGGCAGCATAATGCTGCATGGTGCCTCCGGTCGGAATCGAACCAACGACACGAGGATTTTCAGTCCTCTGCTCTACCAACTGAGCTACAGAGGCAAATGGCGACCCGGATGGGGCTCGAACCCACGACCTCTGCCGTGACAGGGCAGCGCTCTAACCAACTGAGCTACCAGGCCGTTTCACCAATGGACGGGGAACAGGGGTGTTGGTGGGAACAATAGGACTCGAACCTATGACCCCTTGCTTGTAAGGCAAATGCTCTAACCAACTGAGCTATGCTCCCATCCCGACCGCTTTTTCAACGGCTTTCTAATTATAGCAAAAGACTTTTGGTTTGTCAAGCCCTTTTTTGCATTTTTTTATTTTTTTATTTTTTCCTTACGCGAAAAGGCTTTTTTGCGCTTTCTTGCCCCTTTTTTCTTGACGGATATCCGCATTTGTGTTACTATAGCGGTAAGAGTATTGCGTTTTTCGAAAGGGGGTGGGCGGATGCCGGCAAAGGAAAGGCTTACGAAAAAAGAGATCGAGATCGATATCAAAAGAAACCTAAAGGCGCCGAAGGAGATGACCGAGGCGAAGTATAAAAAAGAGGCGGTCGTCGGAACTGTTTTGAGCATTCTGCTCCTTGTCCTGTTCTTTGTGAATTATCGGATCGCCCTAGGGGCTCTTTTTTCCCTTTTTCCGATCGGGATCGCGATTATAGTTGGGGAATTTTTTGTGCGTCACCGCCGAAGCCGCACGGCAAGGATCGAGGATTACGAGATCGTCAAAAAGCCGCTTTCCCACGTAAGGCTTGAAAAATACGAGCGGCGGGAAAGCAGCGGCGGAAAAAGAATAAGAACCAAGGTCCGAACCATCGAGATCCGCTTTTTGTGCTTCGAGGGGTACCCCGAGTATCAGATCCCCGAAGAAAATTACCGCTGGAGCCGCGAATACCTTCTTTCGAATCGCTTTATCTATGAAAATGCGCATCGGGGGGAAGAATTTATTCTGGCCGTCAACCGGTCAACGGGAGAGATCGCCGTGGCCTACGACGCCGACCAGTTTGAATATAAGGAATAAAGCTTTGCGCTAAAACCGCATAAGGAAAAACATGAAACACAAGACCTATTTATTTGACTTTGACGGCGCGCCGCTACGGATATCTTATGAAGGGGAGGCCGCTTTTGTGCTTCAATAGGCATAGAACGCCTATTAATATATAAAACAAGGAGAAAAAGCATGTATAAGATCGGACTGTCGACCTACGGGTTTGACCTGGATGAAGCGAATTTTCAAAAGCTTCGCGACAGCGGGATCGCCGCGGTGGAGATCTCTAAAAAATACAACGAGTACGATGACGTCGATTACAAAGCGGTCGGGGCGCTCTCGCGGCAATACGGCGTGGGGGTCTGGTCCTTTCACCTGCCCTTTTCGCTGCTGGACGATATTTCCGCCCTTGACAAAGAGATCTACCAAAAGACGGTCGCCCGCCATAAGGGGCTGATCGAGATCGGGGCGGAGCTTGGATGTGAGCGCTTCGTTCTTCATCCGAGTGCCGAGCCCATTCGCCCCGAGGACCGCGAGGAAAAGATCAAGCTTTCGATGCAAGCCTTGGATATTCTGGCCGAGCATGCCCACCGAAACGGCGCGGTGATCGCGGTTGAGGATCTGCCCAGAACCTGCCTTGGCAACACCGCCGAGGAGATGCTTCGCCTTATCAGTGCCAACGATAAGCTGCGCGTTTGCTTCGATACCAACCACCTTTTGCAGGGGTCGATCGCCGATTTTATGAAGAAGCTTGGCAACAAGATCACAACGCTTCATATCTCAGACTACGATTTTATCGACGAAAAGCACTGGCTCCCCGGAGAGGGGGGGATCGACTGGGTCGAGTTCTACCAACTGCTTCAAGCGATCGGCTATCGTGGCGTCTTTATGTACGAGGTGGGCCTGCAATGCCCCAAAACGCTTTCGCGCCGCGACCTTTGCTTTGCCGATTACGCAAAAAACGCGGAGGAGATATTCCTCGGCAAGCCCTTTACCAAGATTCTTTAACGAGGTAGAAAAATGGAAAACAAGGTCATTCTTATTTCAATCGACGGCATGCGCCCCGATGGGATGCAGCAGTGCGGCAATCCGTACGTCAAGGAGCTGGAGGCGCTTTGTGCCTATACCTACGAGGGGGCGGCGGTCGAGCCGTCGGTCACCCTCCCCTGCCATTATTCAATGGCCTACTCGGTGCCTCCCGCACGCCACGGGGTGACGACCAACACCTACACGCCCCCCGTGCGCCCCGTGCTTGGTCTTTTTGAGAAGATCAAGGCGGCGGGCGGTGTATCGGCCATGTTCTATGGCTGGGAGGAGCTTCGCGATATCGCAAGACCGGGCAGTTTGAACTTTTCCGCCTATACCCATATTCGCGCGCGGGAAAGTACGGATACCGCGCTGACCGACGAAGCGCTTCGGTTGATCGAAAGCGATCGCCCCGATTTCGTTTTTCTGTATCTTGGGGACACCGACGTAAAGGGCGGCCACGCCTGCAGCTGGATGAGCGAGGAGTATCTTCGCCGCGTATCGATCGGGATCGACAACGTAAAACGGGTGATCGATGCCTTTGGCGAGGAATACAGCGTGATCCTTATGGCGGATCACGGCGGGCACGGTCGCGGTCACGGAACCTCCTTGCCCGAGGATATGACGGTACCCTTCTTCTTTTTTGGCCGAAGCTTTACCCCGGGGCCGATCGCGCGGTCGGTGACGCTTCTTGACCTTGCCCCCACGATCACTTCCCTTATGGGGATCGTGCCCGAGGAGGAATGGGAGGGGAAGTCGCTGCTGTAAAGGGGCGCGCCTTTTGTCGAAAAATCGAAAAAAGTTGTTTTTTCTTCAAAAAACCCCTTGACGGGTGTAAAAATTCGTGTTATAATGACGCATCAATTGAATAAATCCGAATGAAGTGTGCAGGAAAGTGTGGCAACACAGCCGAAGGAGTAACGCTCTCAGGTGTCCG
>JAZRFI010000139.1:0-2939 GCA_045661285.1 Eubacteriales bacterium
CGTTTCGTAAGAGGCAAAGCCGGGTACGACCTCGTCGACAGCCTGAATGAAGTTGATGATATTGGTCATTGCGCGATAAGGCATCGCCGCGGTAATATCGCCGGCGACGGCATCGGGCAGGGTCGGCCGTACGTTCGAAAACGCCAGTTCTTTTTGCCATGTGCGCTTACCGTCCAGAATATCGCCGAAGCGTTGCACCAAAATATGCCCCGCGCCCAGCATATTCGTAAGCTCCCCGATCTTTTGGGCATAGGAGATCGGCTGATTAAAGGGAACCGAGAAGTTATGCGAGCAAAGAATGGCAAGGTTGGTGTTATCCGACTTCTTTTCTTTGTAAGAATGGCCGTTTACGACCGCCAGATCGTTGTCGTAGTTCTCTTGGCTGACAAAACCGCCCGGGTTTTGGCAGAAGGTACGCACCTTGTTTTTAAAGGGCTTCGGATAACCGATCAGCTTCGATTCGTAAAGAACCTTGTTGACCTTTTCCATAACCTCGTTACGCACCTCTACGCGCACACCGATATCGACCGTACCGGGTAGGTGGGCGATATTATGCTCGGCGCACAGTCTTTCCAGCCAATCGGCGCCGCGGCGCCCGGTGGCAACGACCGTGCTTTCGGCATAGATCGTAATCTCTTCTTTTTGGTTGCGGGCTAAAACGCCACGGCACTTGGCCCCCTCCAAGATCAGATCGACACACTCGTAGCCGAAATACATCTCTACGCCGTGCTCTTGAAGGTATACCTCAATATCGTGATAAAGCTTTTGCGCTTTCTCGGTGCCAAGGTGACGGATCGGGCAATCGACAAGCTTAAGCCCCGCCTTGATGGCGCGCTTTCTTATATCCTTGATTGCCTCGGGGTCGGAAACCCCTTCGATATGATTGTCAGCGCCGAATTCCAGATAAATACCGTCGGTATATTGGATCAGCTCCTCCGCAAGCTCAGCCCCGATCAGCTGCGGCAGATCGCCCCCAACCTCATAGCTTAAGGAAAGTTTTCCGTCAGAAAAGGCGCCCGCGCCCGAAAAACCGGTGGTGATATCGCAATAAGGCTTACAGTTTACGCATTGGCCGGTAACGCTTTTGGGACAACGGCGCTTTTCAACAGCCTTCCCCTTTTCGATCATAACGATTTTCTTGTTGCTACCGTTTCTGACCAACTCAAGGGCGGTAAAGATACCGGCAGGGCCCGCCCCAACGATTAAAACGTCTGCATTCATTACTTTTTACCTTAAAGAAAGATTCTTTTCCGCGCGAATAAGCGCTTCTTCAATTTTTTTGGTCATCTTATGGCCTTCTTCAATGCCAACGGTATCGATCTTTCCGTTTTGCATCGTAACAAGACGATTGAATTCCCCGTTCAACAAACAGGAAACCGCCTTCTCCGCCATTAAGGAAGCAACGGCGCGGTCACGCACAGTGGGAGAGCCGCCGCGTTGCATATACCCGATCTCGGAATAGGTCGGCTTCATACCAAGGGCTTCTTTGATCTTGGCGGGAAGCTCTTTGATTCCCTCAACCCCCTCGGCGGCTACGATAATATAATTTTTCCGGCCGCGTTCTTGCCATTTCCGAATCGGCTCGATCACGTCTTTTTCAAGATCGTAGGGATATTCGGGCAAAAGCACAGCCTCAGCGCCCGCGGCAAGGGCGGTATAATACGCAATATACCCCGCATGGCGCCCCATAACCTCAATAATGCTGCAACGGCTCATCGCCGAAGCGGTATCGCGCACGCATTCGATATACGAAAGGGCGACGTTCATGGCGGTATCAAAGCCGATGGTATATTCGGTAGAGGAAATATCGTTGTCAATGGTAGCGGGGATACCGATAACGGGAAGCCCAAGCCTTGAAAGATCAAGCGCGCCGAGATAAGAACCGTTTCCACCGATAACGACGAGGGCATCAAGACCCAATTCCAAGGCCATGTCATACCCTTTTTTAACCCCTTCCGGCGTCATAAAGGCGGGGGATCTTGCCGTGCGCAGAAAGGTTCCGCCACGACTGATGATATCCGCGACCTCATCGCTGCCCAAAAAAGACGCGTTACCGGCAATCAAGCCCTCGTACCCGTCGTAAATACCCAAAACCTCGATTCCGGCGGAAAGCGAAGCGTGAACGACACCGCGGATCGCGGCGTTCATGCCTGATGCGTCACCACCAGAAGTCAAAACACCAATTCTTTTGATTTGTTTATTCATAAGAACCTCGTTTTTCATAATTATCCTTATATATTGTATATCTTTTTTTCATTTGTGTCAAGCATTTTTACCGAAAAGCTTGTTTCCTTATACAAAAAAAGAAAGGCCCCGAAGGGCCTTGTTTTAAAGTATATCGCCCGTCCAACCGCCGTTGTCAATCTTCCAAGTAAGGGTAAGCGTGACAGAGGGGGCGGACAGCTGATAATGAGGATCGGTCACCGTCAAGGTAGCCGTCGCTGTATGGGTACCGGTTTTGGAAGCGCTGCAAGTACCGCCGTAGCTGACGCTTACCTTATCGGGAAGTCCCAGAAGCGCTACCGAATGGGTTGTTCCGTCGTTTTTGAAGGGAACGGTATAATCCCACTTAACGTTGCTGATATCAACGGTTATTTTGTTGATGGTAAAGGTGGCGGTCAACGGCTCAAACTGCTGATATCCTTCGCTCATCGTAAAGACGGCGGTAACCGTATATACACCGGGTTCTGTAAGCTCGGCACCGAGGAATTCTTCTCCGTCTTTCAAGATCGTATACGAAACGCCTTCGATCCCCTCGGCAGGCAACCCGTCAACGCCGTACGGAAGCGCTTCTCCGTCGTATTCCTTTTCACTCCCCGTAAAGGTGATAGGGGCGGTAACAACGGGTGGCAGCGTCGTGGTTACGGGGGGCTCTGTAGTCGTTACGGGAGGCTCCGTGGTCGTTACGGGAGGCTCCGTAGTCGTTACGGGGGGCTCCG
>JAZRFI010000140.1:0-7473 GCA_045661285.1 Eubacteriales bacterium
AAAAAAGGATAGCGAAAGCTATCCTTTTTTGTGATATGCACTTTTTGAAACGATATTTTATGGCAATTTGTAGTCAAAAAATTGATTGACTAAAGTCTTGAATGTATATAACGAGCTGAAAGAACCCCAAAAAGACAACACGGATCCATCAGCTGAATATTCGCCAATGTAACCGGCAGAGCTACTTTCTGCATAGTTTGCCCAAACAATTAAAAAATCACCATTTGCATTAGTAAGTCGCAGACAAACATCTTTGGGAGAGTTGTATGCATAGTATGTGTCAAGTATATCGGATTCCGAAAAAACATCTAAGAAATCAGGTATTCTTTCCTCTTGGAGGGTTTCGATAACGGTAGCGTTATCGAGTATGAAAGGAACAAGCTTGTCAAATTGATTGGGCACCCACGTTATAAATTCTTTTTGATTCGGGTTCTCATATTGGATCAAATCGACACAGACAACGTTATTCAGTTTTTCCCGATCAATTGAATAGGATAAGGGATCACAGGAGCACAGGAAACTGCACAGTAGCACCAAAGACAAGAAAAAAATCGTCGTCTTCTTCATAAACGATCTCCTTCGCTTTTTGATCTTAAATCTTTTTTATATTATACCATAAAATGAAGGGTATGTCAAAATTTATCGTGTGATGTAACGTCGAAGAGAAGAAAAATCACGCTTAAGCGTGATGATATGCCAAGCCTACGGCTTGGATAAAAAAACGGAAAGATGAAGCTTGCCGTTTTTTGGTACGGGCAACAGGACTTGGTCTCGGGCGAACTGCGCGCTCGGTCTTCCGCGGCTCTGACAGCCGTTTAGGCTGTCATTCACTACCGATGGTCTTCCGAAAACATAGTTGAAACGCGCGCTCACTCTCAATCGCTTCGTTTCGCCTTGTTTTCGTTACTCCTCGCGCGAAAACGCCACAACGTGGCGTTTTCGGCTTCGTCCCCCTTCAAGTCCTGCTCCCCTTTATAAACCCCAAAGGGGATAGCAAAAGCTACCCCCTTCGGTGTTGGTACGGGCAACAGGACTTGAACCTGCACGGTTGCCCACCGGAACCTAAATCCGGCGCGTCTGCCAATTCCGCCATGCCCGCTTATGAAATTGCAAAAAAGAGTTGAAAAATATCGGTTTTTTCGCTATAATTTAGATAAAAGAATGGGAAGGAGGGAAGAGATGAAGGTACGCTATTATAAGCTGCTTTCGTTACTGAAGCAACGAAAGAAAACGCTGGAGGGATTGCGGCGCGAGCTGCGGCTGCTTCCCACCGAGATTGAAAAGATCGAAACAAACCGATTGATAGGCATCGACACCCTACATAAGATATGTACCTATTTTGAATGTGATACCGACGATATCATGGATTTTGACCCCAAAGGGGAGGACGGGCTTTTTTATAATGCCCGCCTCTTGCAAAGCCATTCGTATATACCGCCGCATATGCGCAAGCCTCGCCGCAAAAAGGACGACGCTCAATAGAAGGTTGCTACGGGAACCTCGGGGGCGTCGCTTTTTTCATAGGCCGTAACGTATAAAACAGGGCCGGGTCTACGGTACATTTTATGAGGCTCGATCTGCATTTTTGCGGTAAGCGTCACCCAATCCCCCGTTTTCAGGTCGGGGCATTTTTCGCTTACCTTGCAAACGAAGCCACTGTACGCAATATCGTCTGCGCAACAGGTCATCACCTGTCGCCCACCAACGAAGGTATCCTTATCGAGCCGTTCATCCTTCGCGACCAACGCGCGAAAATGAACGGTTTTTTCGTGATACTTATCCATTTCCTCGGTCACGTCGCGATAGAAAAGGGCAAAATCGCGGTCCTCTACCGTAATGACGTCAGCCTCAATGTCGAAGGGAAGGGGGTCGATAATATCGTCGTATTCAATCGTGCCGTCGGCATATTCGTAGGAAATATTCACGGCGCGGCTGATGCCGCGAACCAAGCGATGCAGCTCCATCGTGTCAAAGCTCTTCGGGCAACGGTTAAAGATCACCAGCTCGCATCCTTGCAGCTTGTCCACGACCAGAGAGCGCATATTGGCGTTATAGCTTGCGAAGGTCGTAGCGTCTGCCACCATGATCTCTTGGTATACGGGGAAGTTGCGGGGCAAGCGGCGGTAGATCTCACCGATCTGCCACATGCCGTTACATTCGATCAGCACACGGCGAAATTTGGTTTCCTTTTGCCAAGCAAGAAGCGCTTCGGTGTTGATATCGTCAAGCGTTTCGATCGTCTTGATAAAGACGTTCTTTTCGCCCTTGTTGAAGCTTTCGGGGCAAAGCTCTTCTTCCCCCTCTTCACAAAGAAGAATAAGGGTTGCTTCACCTGCGTTAAAGTCGGCGTCCTCCATTGTTTCTTGGATAAGACGGGTCTTTCCGGCCTCCAGAAAGCCGGTAAACAGATATACGGGGAATTCCATATTTCACCTCAAAGCCCAAAAAGGGTAGAAAGAGCCTCTTCCGAGATGCCCGCGCCGATCACGCACAGACGCCCGATAATATCGGCTCCGCCAAGGCGCACGTTACTTTCCTCGGGTACGTAATCAAAATGGATCCATTCTCCTTCGGCGGGCAGGATCCCTTTTGCGCGCAGGATCGTGCCGTATTCGCCACTATCCAGTGCCGTAAGGATCCCGGAAATTTCTTCTTTTGTAAAGCGGCGCGCCGTTTCAACGCCCCAGCTGGTAAAGACCTCGTCGGCGTGGTGGTGATGGTGATGCCCGCATTCACACTCTTCGTCGTGGTGATGATGATGCCCGCATTCGCACTCTTCATCGTGGTGATGGTGATGCCCACATTCGCATTCTTCGTCGTGGTGATGATGATGCCCGCATTCGCACTCTTCATCGTGGTGATGGTGATGCCCGCATTCGCACTCTTCATCGTGGTGATGGTGATGCCCGCATTCGCATTCTTCGTCGTGGTGATGGTGATGCCCGCATTCGCATTCTTCGTCGTGGTGATGATGATGCCCGCATTCACACTCTTCATCGTGGTGATGGTGATGCCCGCATTCACACTCTTCATCGTGGTGATGGTGATGCCCGCATTCGCATTCTTCGTCGTGATGATGGTGCGCTTCCCATTCCAGCTTTTCAAGGACCGAGGAAAGCGTGTTCTTGCGGGAAATGGCTGAAAGAAGCTGTTCTCCCGTCAGCTTATCCCACGGGGTAGTCACGATGACCGCCTCGGAATTGTGCTCGCGCAAAAGCGAGATGCACTCGGCAAGCTTGGCGTCGGAAAGCCCGTCGGTACGGCTTAAAACGATCGCCCCCGCATGCTCGACCTGGTCGCAGAAGAACTCGCCGAAGTTTTTCATATACATCTTGCATTTTTTGGCGTCTACCACGACGGTATAGCCGTCAAGGATGGCGCCTTCAAGCTCGGTGCCTTGTACGGCCTTGATCACGTCACTCAGCTTTCCAACGCCCGAGGGCTCGATGAGGATGCGATCGGGGCGGTATTCGTCAAGGACCTTCGCAAGCGCCTTTCCAAAATCGCCGACCAGACTGCAGCAGATGCAGCCTGAGTTCATCTCGGTGATCTCAATGCCCGCTTCGCGAAGAAAGCCGCCGTCAATGCCGATCTCACCGAATTCGTTTTCGATAAGAACCAGCTTTTCGCCCTTATATCCCTCGGATATCAGCTTTTTGATCAGCGTGGTTTTGCCTGCCCCCAAAAAGCCCGAAAAAATATCAATCTTCGTCATGATTTTACCCTGCTTTGGTTTTTTAAATTCCCATATTTCCGATGATAGAGTTGATAAATTCGTCAATGTTCAGAGCGCGCCAATTCTGCTTTTCGGGATCGTCGTGATAGATTATCTCGAAGAGATTGTCAAGCGTATCTTCCTTGCCCGAAAGGTTCAGAATTCCGGCATCCATAAAGTCGCCAACCGTGGCCTTTTCGGTCAACTCATCGGTCTTTTTGTCGATCTCGGTCAAAAGGGTCTCGGGGCCGAACAGCTTCATAAAGCCGCTGACGGCCACGTCATTCGTCGGGTCATTGTCGTTCGAGTAGACCTCGTACCAAACGCCGTCGTGCTCCTCGTAGCCCATGATATCTGCGATCGACATCGTGTTGATTGTGCCGCCTAAGGCGTTGACCTTTTCGTCTGCCAAGGCGCTCATAATGTTACTGGCCTCTACGTCATTCGTCGAGACACCGTCGTTCGAGTAGACCTCGTACCACGTGCCGTTGTGCTTCTCGTAGCCCATCGCTTCACCGACGGTAAGGCCGTCGACCGTGTTGCTAAGCGTGTTGATCGGCTTATCGGCGAGCGCTTTCATCACGCCCGTGACCTCGTTGCCGTTTTCATCAACAAGCTTGTCGGATACCGTCTTATAGCCCATCGCTTCGCCGATCGTCATGATTTCGATCGTGCTGTCGAGCGTATTAACGTTCTTATCGGCCAAGGCGCCCATAACGCCCGAAACCTTTACGTCGTTTTCGACGTTACCGTCATCCGAGTATACCTCGTACCACGTGCCGTCGTGCTCTTCGTATCCCATCGCTTTGCCGATCGTGAGGGTTTTAAGAACCCCGTCAAGCTCGGTTACGGGGGTGTCAATGACCGATGCCAGCATCTTTTCGGGCGGGTCACCGTTTTCGTCCTCCCAGCCGTCGTTGGTTTCGTTATATCCAAGCGCGGTACCGATCTTCATGGTCTCCATTTCGGTGCCCATATCCTTAACCTTTTTGTCGGCAAGCGCCTTAATGATGCCGGTTAACTCCTCGTTGGCGGGATCCTCGGGTCCTACGTAAGTCGAATACCAGACGCCGTCTACCTCTTTATAGCCCATAGCGGTACCGACCGACATATTCTCGATCTTGGTTTCAACGATCTCATCGTCACTCAGATCCTGCACACGCAGCGTTACAAATTCGGCCGTCGGCCCATCAGGATAGGTATATGCACCCTCTTCACCCTTGCGGAAGCCAAGCTTTTCGACGTCGTCGTTTTCTTTATCAAAGGCAAGCCCCGTATCGGTGTTATAGGCGGTATAGCCCATGATCTCACCAAGGTATACGTTATCGGTATCCTTATCAAGCGTTGAGATCTTACTGGGCATCAGGATTTTTAAGATACCCGAGGCGGGCGTATCGGTTTCGTCACGGTAAATGCCGTCTTCACCCTTCTCGTAGCCGAGAACGTCGGCGACCGAAAGATCCTGCACGCCGTCCTCCATTTCGGAGACCTTATAGCTTGCCAGTGTGCCGAAGATCCCGTCGACCTTGTTGTCGTCACTGATAACCGAGCTCTTGTACCAGGCTTCGGTGTTTTCATCGTATACGTAGCCCATCGCATCGCCGACGAGGGTGTTCTGCACGCGGGAGGAGACCGCGTTGCTGTCCTCCAGCTCGCTAACGAGCAGGGGGGCGATCGATTTCATCGCGCCCGTGGGGTATTCGTAATTCGGGGCTTCACCCTTCACGAAGATGGGATCTGCGCCCGCGGGCAAGGGGTTACCGCTTTCGTCGCAAAGCTCGCCGTCTTCGTTCTTCAGCACCGTGAAGCCGATCAGCTCGCCGACGTAAAGCGTTTTGATGCCCGTGGAAAGCTCACCCACCTTGAAGGGGAGCATCGCGGCCATCGCGGCGGGAACCTTTTCGTTATTCTTATCGTACCAGCCGTCCGCCCGCTTTTCGTAATCCAACACGTCGGCAAGCGTAAGATCGCTGATCCCCAAGGAATCAAGCGAGAGATCGTCGTGCAACAGCTCGTCGATCTTCTTGCCGGCCAGGGTCTCTCGGATCGGGTCGTCAAGCGGGGTTCCACCGTCCAGCCATACGTCGGGATCGCTTTCATCGCGCGTGAGACCCATCATCTCACCAAGATAAACGTTTCCGATGCGGTCCATCAGATCGAAATCCGCGCTGCCGAGATCGTTTACGGTGACGTCAGCCAACGCCCCTTCGATGCCGCTGGCGGGCTCATGCGTCGTCTTATCGCACCAAATGCCGTCCTCGTTCTCGTAATAACCGAGGATCGAGCCGATGGTTATGTTTTGCATCAGCTTTTCGGTGGAAAGATGAAGGTTATGCTCTTCGGTATCGTCAAGGCTGAAAAGGTCGGAGAGCATAAGATCCTTGGCGGCGTCGTAAACGAAGCCGCTGTTAGGGTCGATAAAGGTGTGCATCGGCACCATCGCCAAAAGCTCGTTCATCACCGTGGTGAATTCGCCACTGCCGGTTCCGTAGGCCTTGAAGATCTTGCCTAACGGATAAGGGGCCAGATATTCGTTTACCGAAGGCTTGTCGGGGTTCTTAAAGATCGGGGTAACGGTACCGTCGGGGTTGTCGACAAGGTCGACCCCCAGCATATCGCCAACGTATACGCCTGCAAAGAAGGTGTCGTAATCCTTTAAAAGGAGAAATTTGATCGAGCGATCCTTCAGCTTGTTATAGCCGTGAGGGGTAAGAAGATTCACGTGGTCGGAGGTGCGGAGGATAAGCCCTACCGTCGTCACGTCCAGGATGGTGTTTAAGGGATCGGTGACGACCGCCCCAAGATCGAGTGCGCGGTATTCCTCGGGTAGCATCGAAAAAAGCTCACCGTTGATGCCGTAGTATTGCACAAGCGAATTGAGCGTTCTGCCGGGCAGAGAGCTGCTTATCGCAATTAACTCGGCTAACGCGCCCATAACCGTAAGATCCTTCAGATTAACAGTGCCCTGGTTATTCAGAAGCGGTTGCCCGTCGTTCCCCATCAGCTGCCCGATGGTCACGCTGTTTAAGGCGATATAGATCGTCATGGCAACGGCACCGATAAGAAGCGCCATGCCGAGAAACATCGCTAAAATAAAAACGAGGATCCTGCGCCCAAGGCTCGGTCCGCCGGTTTTTTCATTGCTCATATGTAAAACCTCCGTTAAGGGTATAGTTATAATATACTATTTTATAGTATAGCACGGCGAAACCAAAAAAGCAAGGGCTTTTTTTGAGGATACAAAAAAAGGAAACCGCCAAATCGGCGGTTTCCCGTAAGGTGGCTTCGTAGTGATCAGACAGCCTTTTGGTTGCCAGCAACCTTTTTGTCGAGGTAGTAACGAATACCGAAGAGTGTGCCCACAGTCAGAAGGATACCGATGGGAAGCACGATGAACCAGCTTTGGATAAAGCCCGCAAGCAGGAAGCAGACGAAGGAGATCGCGGCAACCGTTACGGCGTAGGGGATCTGGGTGGATACGTGGTCAACGTGGTTGCACTGGGCACCCGCGCTCGACATGATGGTGGTATCCGAGATCGGCGAGCAGTGGTCGCCGCAAACGGCGCCGGCAAGGCAGGCCGACATACCGATGGTCGCCAGCTCGTTGAAGGCGGCGCCACCCGGGGCGAATACGCTGATAACGATCGGAATGAGGATGCCGAAGGTGCCCCACGAGGTACCGGTCGCAAAGGCCAAAAGGCACGCAACCAGGAAGATGATGGCGGGCAGGAACTAAGTCGGAGGCCAAGCGGTCTTAG
>JAZRFI010000141.1:0-9321 GCA_045661285.1 Eubacteriales bacterium
TGAAAATGGAAAACGATATCCCCGCCCCCTGCGACGGACAGGTTGTCGCCGTCAACGCCTCGAAGGGCGCTTCCGTCAATTCCGGTGACCTCCTCTTCTCGTTGAGCTAATCGGCGAAAGGAGAAACAAATGCAACAGATCCTTCAAACCATCGGCGATTTCTGTAATAATACGGGAATCGCGCGGCTCATTGCGGACGGTGGTTGGAAAACGCTGGTGATGTACGGCATCGTCATTGCGCTTTTCTATCTTGCTGTCGTTAAGAAATTTGAGCCGATGCTGCTTTTACCCATTGCCTTTGGTATGCTCCTGGCTAACCTGCCCGGCGCGAACCTTATGCACATGGATTATTTCTTCGATGAGTATTACGTTGCGAAATACGCAGCCGAATACGCGGAAGCCATGGGAGGCACCGCCAACACGATCTTCGCCGCAGACGGACACGTTCTGATGTCTGCGATCATCAAAGAGGTCGTTAACTACGGCGGTCTTGTGGATATCCTTTACCTCGGTGTTAAGCTTGGCGTTTATCCCTCGCTTATCTTCCTCGGTATCGGCGCGATGACCGACTTCTCCCCCCTGATCGCCAACCCCAAGAGCCTTCTGCTCGGCGCGGCCGCTCAGCTTGGCGTATTCTTGGCCTTCTTTATGGCGCTCCTGATCGGCTTTTCGCCTATGGAATCGGCGGCGATCGGTATTATCGGCGGGGCCGACGGTCCTACCGCTATCCTCGTCACCAAGGAGCTGGCGCCCCATCTGCTCGGCGCGATCGCTATCGCGGCTTACAGCTATATGGCGCTTATCCCGATGATCCAGCCCCCCTTCATGAAGCTTCTGACCACGAAGAAGGAGCGCGCGATCAAGATGTCGACGCTTCGCCCTGTCAGCAAGACCGAGAAGGTCATCTTCCCGATCCTTGTTACGCTTCTCGTCGTTCTGATCGTTCCGGACGCTGCGCCCCTGGTTGGCTTCTTAATGCTTGGTAACCTCTTCAACGTCAGCGGTGTTACCGACCGTCTTTCCAAGACCGGCCAGAACGGGCTGATCAACATCGTTACCATCTTCCTCGGTGTTTCGGTCGGCGCGACCGCCAACGCCGAAAACTTCCTGAAGGTCGAGACCCTTATGATCATCGGTCTCGGTCTGACCGCCTTTATCTTCTCGACCTGCGGCGGTCTTCTCTTCGGCAAGCTGATGTGCTTCGTTACGAAGGGCAAGATCAACCCGCTTATCGGTAGCGCCGGTGTTTCGGCGGTTCCGATGGCCGCCCGCGTCGCTCAAGACGTTGGCCGTAAGGAAGATCCCTCCAACTTCCTGCTTATGCACGCCATGGGCCCGAACGTTGCGGGTGTTATCGGCTCTGCCGTTGCGGCAGGTGTCTTCCTCACCTGGTTTGCTTAAAGCGCGCCCCTCATATTAGTAGAAAGGTAAACGAACATGTCTAAAAAAGTACTGATTACTGAAACCGTATTGCGCGACTCGCATCAGTCGCTTGCCGCTACGAGAACCACGACCGAGGAGATGCTTCCCATTCTGGAAGCGATGGACCAGGTCGGTTATTACTCCTTAGAGGCTTGGGGCGGCGCCACCTTCGATGCTTGCTTGCGTTTTCTCAATGAAGACCCGTGGGAGCGTCTGCGTGCCATCCGCCAACGTGTGAAGAACACCAAGCTGCAGATGCTGTTCCGCGGCCAGAACATCCTCGGCTACCGCCACTATTCCGATGACGTTGTTGAATACTTCGTACAGAAGTCGATCGCCAACGGTATCGATATCATCCGTATCTTCGACGCTTTGAACGACCCCCGCAACCTGGAGACCGCCATTAAGGCGACCCTGAAGGAAAACGGCCACGTACAGGCGGCGATCAGCTACACGACCAGCCCTGTGCATAACAACGAATTCTTCGCCGCTTACGCCAAGCAGCTGGAGGAAATGGGCGCCAACTCGATCTGTATCAAGGATATGGCGGGTCTTTTGAAGCCCTACGACGCTTTCCAGCTTGTTAAGGCTATCAAGGGTCGCGTTAACATTCCCGTACAGCTTCACACCCACTACACCACCGGTCTTGCCTCGATGACCATTCTGAAGGCCATTGAAGCGGGCGTTGACGTTGTTGATACCGCGATCTCGCCCTTCGCCCTCGGTACCTCGCAGGCGCCGACCGAAGCGATCGTCGCTACCCTTGCCAACACCCCCTACGATACGGGGCTTGATCTTGAAAAGCTTGACGTCGTTTCCAAGTACTTCTCGGATATCCGTGAAAGATACCTGAAGAGCGGCCTTATCGACCCGAAGGTTCTGAAGGTTGACGTTAACGCGCTTCGTTACCAGGTTCCCGGCGGTATGCTCTCTAACCTCGTTTCTCAGCTGAATATGGCCGGTAAGCTGGATAAGCTGGATGAGGTTCTTGCCGAGGTTCCGCGCGTTCGTGCCGATGCGGGTTACCCGCCTCTCGGTACCCCCCCCTCCCAGATCGTTGGTACGCAGGCGGTCAGCAACGTCCTTTCGGGCGAGCGTTACGCCAGCACCACCAAGGAATTCCGCGGTATGGTTCGCGGTGGGTACGGTAAGACCCCCTCGACCATCGACCCCGATTTCCGCAAGAAGATCATCGGCGACCTTGATCCCATCGATCACCGCCCTGCCGACGACCTGAAGCCCGAGCTTGACGAGCTGCGTGAGCGCGTTATGCCTTATTCCGAGCAGGATGAAGACCTTCTCTCGCTCGCCCTCTTTGAGCAGGTGGCCGTTAAGTTCTTCGAATGGCGCAAAAAGCAACGCCATAAGCTTGATTCGAACAGCGATGCCGAGAACGGTATCCATTCGGTCTAAGTAAAGCTTTCCTTTAAACAAAAAGGGACTGTATGCAACGACAGTCCCTTTTACTTATTCTATATTCTCGGCAATTCTGCTTTAAAGCGGTGCGCCTTCCATAAAAAACAGCCAAAGCGTAAAAGCTTTGGCTGTTTTGATTATCGTTTAAATCGGTTATCGTTATTTTTGCTATCCGAGGATTTGCCGTAGGCCGCTTCACGCAGCTGGCGCTCAAACTCCTCTCGGCGAAGGCGCTCTTCCTCCAGGCGGCGCGCCTCTTCCTCACGGGCACGGGCGTCAGCCTCCTCGTTCTTGCGCTTCTTCTCTTCCTCGATGGCGGCAATCTCCTCAAAGGAGGGGTTTTCCGCCGACATGGCGGCCAAGAATTGATCACCGTCCATGGTTTCGTAGCGAAGAAGGAATTCGGCAACGAATTCAAGCTTTTCGCGGTGATCGGCCAGCATCGTAAGCGCGTTTTCGTACGCCTCGTCGATAAGACGGCGAATCTCGTCGTCGATCTCAGCAGCGATCTTTTCGGAGTAGTTGCGCCCCGAGGAGAAATCACGGCCGAGGAATACTTCATCGGACGAATGCTCTGAACCGTAGAGCACGGTACCAAGCTTCTCGCTCATACCGTAGCGAGTAACCATATTTCGGGCAACCGAGGTAGCCTTTTGGATATCGTTCGAGGCACCGGTCGAAATATCGTCCAGCACCAGCTTCTCGGCGGCACGACCACCGAGCGAAACGCAAATATCGTCGATCATTTCAAGGCGGGAGGCAACCATTTTATCCTCCTCGGGTACACGCAGCGTTACGCCGCCCGCACCGCCCGCGGGAATGATCGTGATATGCTTAACGGGGGCCGAATGCTTGCAGTAGTAGGAAACCACCGCGTGGCCGGCCTCATGGAAAGCACAAAGACGGTTGTCGTATTCGGTGCGGATCTTGGCCTTTTTCTTCGGGCCGAGGATCACCTTCATATATGCCTCTTGCACGTCGGCATTTCGAATAAGGGCGTGGCCGTTGCGCGCCGCCAAAAGCGCGGCTTCGTTCAAAAGATTGGCAAGATCGGCGCCGGTAAAGCCAACGGTAGTTCTTGCGATATGACGGAAATCCACGTCACTGTCAAAGGGCTTACCCTTGGCGTGAACGTGAAGGATCTCTTCTCTTCCCTTGATATCGGGATAATTCACCGTAATCTGGCGGTCAAAGCGGCCGGGGCGCAGAAGCGCGGGGTCAAGAATATCGGGGCGGTTGGTTGCCGCGATCACGATAATGCCCTCGTGCTTATCAAAGCCGTCCATCTCTACGAGAAGCTGATTGAGCGTTTGCTCACGCTCGTCATGCCCACCGCCAAGGCCTGCGCCGCGGTGACGGCCGACAGCGTCGATCTCGTCAATAAAAACGATGCTGGCGGGGCTTTTACGCGCGGTCTCAAACAGATCGCGTACGCGCGAAGCGCCAACGCCCACGTACATTTCTACGAAATCCGAGCCTGAGATCGAGAAGAAGGGAACGCCCGCTTCCCCCGCTACCGCCTTCGCCAAAAGCGTTTTACCGGTACCGGGAGGGCCTACAAGCAGAACGCCGTGCGGAATTCGGGCGCCAAGCTTGGTAAACTTCTGGGGGTCACGTAAGAACTCAACCACCTCGGCAAGCTCTTCTTTTTCTTCGTCTGCCCCCGCTACGTCGGTGAATTTCACGGGGTTCTTGGTGTTTCCTCCGACCTTGGCGTGCGCCCTTGCGAAGGAATTCATCTTACCGCCGCGACCGCCGGTTTGGTTCACCATATAAAGGAAGAACCCGCCGACGAGGACGATCAGAATGATATAGGGCAAGAACTGAAGGATCCAGGGTTGATCGACCGGCTCCTCAAAGTTGTAGCTTTCAAGGTTTGCAAGCGGTGTTCCGTTTATCCCCTCGGCGGCGATCTTTTCAATTCTCAACAGCTGCAATTCATACGCAAAGCGATAGGAATATTTCTCGTCTTCAACCGTTTCAAGAGAGATATATCCTTCGGTATCCACCGAAAAGCTTTTGACCTTATCTTCTTTGAACAGCTCAAGCAGCTGACCGTAGGTGAATTCCTCCTTCGGCGCCACCATATCGGTAATGATGACGGCGGCAAAAATGAAGACCGCAATCAGCAAAAGAAGGAATACGATGTTTTTAAGATTTGCTTTCATGCAAAAAGACTGCCTTTCTCGACTTATTTTTCGGACGAAGCCGTATATACCTCCGGCTTTAAGATGCCGACGTACGGAAGCGCGCGGTAGCGCTCATCATAATCAAGACCGTACCCCACCACAAACTCATCCTCAATTTCCCGACCTATGTAATCGGGCGTAAAATTCACCTCACGGCGCGAGGGCTTATCAAGGAGCGTACAGGTCTTTACGCTGTTTGCCCCCTTCAAGCGAAGATATTCCGAAAGATGCGAAAGCGTTTTGCCGCTATCAATGATATCTTCAACGATGATCACGTCGTATTGCTCAATATCCTTTCTGACAAGATCAAGAATGATATTGATATTTCCCGTCGTTTTGGTGCCTGCCCCGTAGGAAGAGACCTTCATGAAATCGATCTCTACGGGAATCGTGACCTTTTTCATCAGCTCACCCATAAAAACAACCGAGCCCTTCAAAATAGCCAGAAGCAGAACCTTCTTGTCGGTATTGCAATAATCGTTATCGATCTCCTTGGCAAGGCGGGAAATGATGGTATCCAGCTCTGCCTCGCTGATCATAATTCGTGCTATATCTTTATTCATCTTTTCCTCCAAAGAAAAGTTTATTCACGGGTCACTTACGGATATTCACGCAAAGGGCCGCCGGGAATCCATAAAATCCCGTTTTCATCGCAAACAAGCGGATAATTTCCACGCAAAAGCGGCGGAATTTTTTTCTCGTTCATCCACTTTCTAACGGCGTGCGTATGCCCGCCGTAACGAAGCGCGTCTTTCGCGCGATAACCGCGTACGGTAAGGCGCCCCTTTATTGTAGCAGACGAAAGAGAAATCTTAGTGTCTATTTTGTGAAGTTTTGAATAACAAACAACGCTAAGCGTCCCCCCGCCTTCTTCCACGAAAAAGCGAATCCCGTTACAAAAATTTTCTCCCGCCTTCAAAGGGAATTCGGGTAATTCCTCTTTCTTGGGGCTTTCGCGCAAAAAGCGAAGAACGCCCCCCGAAAGGCTTGCGAAAATCCCTGCGGGTAACGAAAGACTAAAGCTTGGCTTTTTCCCGTCAAGCAACGCTTCCAGCTTTAAAATATGCGTATGCTCTAAAGCAATCGAGGATGCGGAAGGCTCTCTTACCTCTTCAAAGGCCGCAATCAAGGCGCGGCGGCGAAGCGGTTGGGGGGCGGCACGAAGCCACTCAGCACAAAGGCCGCCGTCAAGCCGGGCGACCGACATCTCTTTCGTTGCCAGTTCGTCTAAATACGCAACGTCCGAGGAAACGGCGTCACTCATGCGTAACAGATGCTCTTCAAGCCGGGGGGAAAGCCGGCGAAGAAGCGGCAGGACCTCGGCACGCAGAAAGTTGCGCGTATAGGCCGTATCGCTGTTGGTGCTATCAAAAACAAAAGGAATATCCGCCAAACGAAGCGCCTCTCTTATTTCTTCACCGGTTAAAAAAAGAAGCGGACGGATGAGTCGATCACGCAAGAGCGAGATCCCCCCAAGCGAACGGGATCCTCCCCCACGCAAAAGATGCAAGAGGACGGTTTCCGCATGATCGGTCGCGTTATGGGCGGTGGCGATAAAAGGAAGCCCCGCTTCGTCTGCCGCCGCAACCAGCGCGCGGTAGCGAAGCTTACGGGCGGTCTCCTCAAGCCCCGTCTTACAACGCTTTGCCTCCCCTACGACGTCTACGTCAACGACCCGAAGGGGTACGCCAACGCTTTCGCAGAAGGAACGGCAAAAGGCCACGTCACGCTCTGCCTCCTCCCCTCTTATATGATGGTTCACGTGCAAAGCGGACAAAGGAAATTTCATCTCTTTTGCAAAAAGAGAAAGAAGCGAGAGTAAAAAGACCGAATCGGCCCCGCCCGAAAAGGCGACGAGAACCCCCGCTTGAAGGGCGGAAAGAGCCCCTTTTTGCTCTAAAAACGCGATCAGCGGTTTTTGGTATTTCGATAAGGCGGAAAGCGTTAAAGGTCGCTTCATCACGAAGAGGGAGCCTCCGCCGAAATATCGTCAATGGTATAGAAGCGTGAGAAGGATTTATCGAAGTTCATCTCCACCGTACCGGTAGCGCCGTGGCGGTTCTTCGCGATGATGACCTCCATTTTACTGGCGTCTGCCTCGGAGATCTGGCGTTCCTCGCTGCCGTCGGTATAATAGTCGTCACGGTAGAGGAACATAACGACGTCGGCATCCTGCTCGATCGAACCCGAATCACGCAGGTCGCTCAGCATCGGGCGCTTGGTGCTTCGGCCCTTTTCGGGGCTTCTCGAAAGCTGGGCGCAGCAAAGGATCGGTACCCCAAGCTCCTTGGCCATCAGCTTCAGATTACGCGAGATCTCGGATACCTCTTGCACGCGGTTGTCGATATTACGCCCGCTTTGCATAAGGCCGAGATAGTCGATAACGACCATGCCGAGATTTTTTACGCGGCGAAGCTTACCCTTCATCTCGGTGACCGTGATATTAGCGGTATCGTCGAGGAAAATGTCGCACCCCGAAAGAGAGGCGGCGGCATCGGCCAAACGTACCCAATCGTCGGGCCCAAGGCTACCTCTTCGCATCGTAGCGCTGTCGATACGGGCCTCACTGGCAAACATACGGTTTACCAGCTGCTCGGCCGACATTTCAAGCGAAAAGATACAGACCGCTTTCTTGGAAAGCTTGGCCACGTTGGAAGCGATATTCATAACGAAGGTAGTCTTACCCATAGCAGGGCGGGCGCCGACGATAACGAGGTCGCCGTATCCCAGCTGTACGAGCGTGCGGTCGATGCCGGAATAGCCGGTCGATACCCCGCGCACCTCGTTGGGGTTTTGAGAAAGATCCTCAAGGTCGCGATATACGTTCTGCGCGACCTCCTTGATATGCCGCATTTCTCTGGACGAGCGTTTTTCGGCAATATCGAAGATCATCTGCTCGGCGTTATCAACGATCGCTTCGGCACTTCCCTCTTCGCTGTAAGCGCGATTCGAGATCTCTTCACAGGTAAGGATCAGGCGGCGCAAAAGCGCTTTGTCGCGCACGGTCTTGGCGTAGTCCTTGATATTGGAAGCGCTCGGTACGCTGACCGACAGAAGCTTGATGTACTCAATGCCGCCCGATTCGGTATAAACACCGTCTTGCACGAGCGTATTGACCAGCGTAATGGTATCAATATTACGGCTGTTTACAAACATGGATTGCATCGTCGAAAAAATTCTTTGATGCTCGGTCTGGCTGAAATCCTCTTCTCTTAAAAGCCCCGTGATCTCGTTGATGCTTTCGGGGCGAAGAAGGATGCTGCCGAGAACCGCCTGTTCGGATTCAATAGATACGGGAAGATGCCTTCCCAATTCGTCGTTCATGAAAGCAATTCCTTACGTTTTATTCGTGTACAACCAGCGAGAATTTCCCGGTTACCTCGGCGCAAAGGCGAACCTCGATCGAATATACGCCGTACGAGCGGATCTGCTCGGGCAGCGTCAGCTTACGCTTATCGACCGTGATCGAATGATTCTTTTCCAAAGCTTCGGCAACGTCCTTAGCGGTAATCGCGCCGTACAGACGGCCGTCTGCGCCCGAGGCGCAACGGATCTTCAGGCTGATGCCCGAAAGACGCTCGGCCAAAGCCTTTGCGGCCTTTAATTCTTCTGCCTGACGGAAGGCCTTGGATTCTTCTTTCATCTTGATCTCGTTCATGGTCTTGGCATCGGCCGCGACCGCCAGCTTACGGGGAAAAAGGAAATTACGGGCGTATCCGTCGGATACCTCTACGATCTGGTCGCGCTTTCCCTGCCCTTTTACGTCGGCTAACAATACTACTTTCATTGGTTATTCTCCCTTTTCTTGCATTTCAAAATATTCGTCGATCGATTCGCGAAGCTGCTCAACAACAGCCAAGACAGAGCTTCCCTCGATCTGGGCGCCCGCCACGTCAAAGTGGCCGCCGCCGTGGAATTTTTCTAAGATCATTTGTACGTTCACCTGCCCGTCGGAGCGAGCAGAGATATAAACGGTGTCGTCTATCTTCGCCAAGGCGAACGAGGTGGTGATCCCCTTAACACCGAGAAGCGCGTCGGCTACCTTAGCGGCCGCTATACGGTAAGAGGGGTCAAGATCCTGCCCGTCGCAAGCGGCGATCGCCACGTGCTTACGGTAGATGGTGATATGGCTGTTAAAGCGCGCTTCTTTTTCAAGATCCTCGGGCGTGGTTTTAAAGAACTCAAAGCTTTCCCCGGGATTGGCCCCCGCCCCACGCAAAAATTGCGCGACGGCAAAGGTACGCGTTCCCGTATTACGGGTAAAGCGCTTGGTGTCAAGCAACACGCCCGAAAG
>JAZRFI010000142.1:0-8002 GCA_045661285.1 Eubacteriales bacterium
CTTTTCGGGGGCGTGGCGCATAACGCGGACAACCCCCTCCACGATATCGTCGATATAAGTAAAAACGCGCTTGCAGTTTCCGTAATTAAAGATCTCAATGGTCTTACCCGCGCGCAGCTTATCGGTAAAGCCGAAGTAGGCCATATCGGGGCGACCCATCGGGCCGTAGACCGTAAAGAAGCGAAGCCCCGTGGAGGGAATGTTATAAAGCTTCGAGTAGGCGTGAGCCAAAAGCTCGTTGCTCTTTTTGGTGGCGGCGTAAAGCGAAACCGGGTTATCCACCTTATCCTCGGTGCTGTAGGGGACCTTTTTGTTAGAGCCGTAGACCGATGAGGAGGAGGCGTACACGAGATGCTCTACGGGATAATGGCGGCAACATTCGAGAAGGTTATAAAAGCCAATGAGGTTCGATTCGACGTATACGTCGGGGTGGTCGATCGAATAACGAACGCCTGCCTGTGCCGCAAGGTTCACGACCACCGCGGGGCGGTATGCTTCAAAAAGATCGGTAAGCGTGTTTTTATCGGCGATATTTCCCTTCACGAAGATCCATTCGCTTTGCGGGTATTCCTTGGCCAGCTCTTCAATGCCCCGAAGGCGCTCTTCCTTTAAGGAAACGTCGTAGTAATCATTGCAGCTGTCGATGCCGACAAGGCGGATCGGGGAGAAGGCTTTAAGGAGAGCCGATGAGAGCGAAGCGCCGATAAAGCCGGCTGCCCCCGTGACGAAAACCGTCTTCCCTTGCAGCTCTATGTTGTAAGGTTTCATTTACATATACCTCGATATTCTTTCTGAACTTTGTGATAACTTTCCAAATTTCCAATGTCATAACGGCTTCCCGGCATTTCCATAGCGTACACGGGGGAAACCGAAGAAAGCCAAGCGATAAAGCTGCCGGGCGCGTCGGTTCCGCATCCTTGAAGGATACCTTCATTGATCCTTTTGGCATCCGCTTTCGTGTAATAATAGAAGGGGGGGCAGCACCAAGGGCTTTTTGGCTCTTGCGGCTTTTCCTCCATTTCGAGGATACGGTCGTCTGGGCCAAGCGTGATGACACCGCATTTTTTCAGTCTCATGGGATCTTCTTCGAAATACCGCATAACGCAAGAAGCCTGCTTCTCTTTGGCGTAGCGGATAAAGGCGGTAAGGCTGAAATCCAAGACGTTATCGCCGGCAATCACTATCATATCGTCGTCAAGCGAAAGCGTGTCGATCGCAAAGGCAATATCGCGTACCGCGCCAAGACGCCCCTCGTTATCAACCGTACCGTCGTCAACCACCGTAATGGGGTAGGGCTTGCCCTTTGCCCATTCTTCGAAATGATGGGCGTATTTATGGTTGGATATCACGATATACCCGTCGATCTCTTTGGCTTCGTCAATATCGTCGAGCAGCCAGTCGAGAATGGTTTTCTCCCCCACCTTCAAAAGCGGCTTCGGGAAATTTTCGGTCAAGGGATACAGGCGGGTTGCATATCCCGCCGCTAAGATCAAACATTTCATTTCAGATTTACCCCGTTTGCGCTATGGCAGATATGGATCGAGAATTTCCCCGCAAGGTGCGGAAAGGCTTCGAGATACCTTTTGGTGATATACTCGCTGACCTCGTCGATCTTCTCGGGATCGACGATCGCCATACAGCAACCCTTGAATCCCGCCCCCGAGAAGCGACCGCCGTAAATACCGGGACACTCGGTCATCAAATTATAAAGCGTGATCAGCTCGGGCGAGCCGGTTTCCCAGTTTTCAATGCTGGAGCGACCCGATTCAAACGAAAGGCGGCCGTATTCCTTAAGATCGCCCTGCCGCCAGGCCTCGGCCCCTTGGCAAACACGGTCAAATTCGGTATACCAATGCTCGGCCCGTTTGCGCCAGCTGTCGGGCAGCTTATGCTTATATTGCTCGTATACCTCGCGGGGGATATCGCGCAGGTTAGTATCCTTTAAGCGGTCGTATTCCATGCCCGCAAAGGCCTTTAAGGCGTAAGCGGCGCAGCGGGCCTCTTCAATTCTTACGTTGAATTTTGAATTGACGAGCGAGCGCTCGATCCCCGAAAACAGGATCATAAAGGCAAAGGGGGCAAGATCCTTATGATTGGGGATCAGCTCGTAGCTGTCGTCCTTGGTGTCAAGGAAAAGCATGTGGTTTTCGCGGCAAAGCACCTCGCAGGATTGGTCAAGCTTTCCGCAGTTGACCCCAAGATAATTGTTTTCGGCTTCCTTGGAAAGCGCGATCATCTCTTCGGGCGCAAGCGTAAGGTTATTTAAGCGCGCAAGGCAGGAAAGAAAGGTGATGATCACCGCCGCCGAGGAGCTGAGCCCCCCGATCGGAAGCTCGCCGTCGATAACGGCGCAAAGGCCGATCCGAAGCGGATAGCGCTTTTGAAGGGCGATCGTGGCGCCGCGCAGAAAATCGGCCCAATCCCCTTGGCGGGTCTCGGGTACGCTCATCACGTGCCACTGCGCCCGCTTCGGGAACTGAAGCGAGGAGATCTCCACGACCCCGTTCATCTTCGGACCGTAGGCGATATAGATCCCCTTGTCAATGGCAAAGCCGGTGATCTTGCCGAAGTTATGGTCGGAATGGGCGCCGATGGGGCATACCCGATAGGGGGTAAAGGCCACGTCGTGCGGCTTTTTCCCGTATTTCGCTTGAAAGGAGCGGCTAACGCGCACGCCGGCGTTTTTGGGAAGAGAAGTCTTGTCGCTGCTTGCGCTTGACCCATTCGCTTCCTTTCGGCGGCCGTCAAGCGGCTTTTTGGAATCACGGGGGATACGCCAGGTGCCCCCCTCTTTTTTTGCGCCGCTGATACGCCCGTCTCTTGCCAGGCGCGTAACCGTTCTTTCCTCTAATTCCCAAAGCGTGGCGGCTTCCTTTACGTCCATATAAGCCATATCGGTTCTCCTATTCTGACCGTCGTTTTGAAATATATCTTATTTAGTATATCACAACGAAAGGGAAATGTCAAAGTATATTTTGACATTTAGGAAGAAATATGCAAATGTACAGATGCGTTTATTGATGTTTGGTGCAAATTCCATGTTTTTTAGCTGCGATCACCCGAATTTGTTTAAAAAAGGCGATATATAGTTAAAGAAAGAAAAAAATAAAAATACCCCTTTACAAACCGAAAAAGATATGTTATAATGTGGAACGGACCTTTTTCTCGGCTTTCGGAGCAAGGCTGTAACGCACGCGTTGGCAGCTCTTCACCCACCGCTTGCTGGGAATTTGGCTAATAAATTTAAGAAAGGTGAAGAAAAATGGATAAGCAGACGAAACAGCAGATCATTGAGACCTATCGCCTGGCTGACAACGACACCGGCTCGCCCGAGGTTCAGATTGCCATCCTGAGCTACCGCATCAATCATCTGACCGAACATCTGAAGGCCAACAAGAAGGACTTCCATTCGCAAAGAGGTCTTCTTCGCATGGTTGGTCACAGAAAGAACCTGCTCGGCTATTTGGCGGATAAGGATATCGAACGGTATCGCGCCATCGTCAAAAAGCTGGGTCTTCGTAAGTAAGACACGAGAGAGGGATCGGCGGCTTCGTCGATCCCTTCCTTGCGTTTTAAAAAACAAAAAAATTATATTTCGGATGGGGATAGCAGTTACTTAAGATCCCGAAGGATCGGGCTTTTACGTAAGTGCTATGTCCTCCCGAAAAGAAAAGGAGAAAAAAATGTTTGAGAATTACAAAGTCTACGAGTACGAGTATGCCGGCAGACCCCTGAAGGTCGAGGTCGGTAAGTTGGCGGGTCTTGCCAATGGCTCTTGCCTTGTGCATTACGGCGAAACCGTCATCCTTTGCTGCGCTACGGCCTCCGCTGCCCCGCGTGACGGCATCGATTTTCTGCCCCTGTCGGTCGACTACGACGAAAAGATGTACGCGGTCGGCAAGATCCCCGGCGGCTTCCTGAAGCGTGAAGGGCGCCCCTCCGAAAAGGCGATCCTTACCAGCCGTGTGATCGACCGTCCGATCCGTCCTCTCTTCCCGAAGGATCTGCGTAACGACGTTTCGCTTACCCTTACCGTTATGTCGGTAGACCACGATTGCTCGCCCGAAATCACCGCGATGATCGGCGCTTCGCTCGCTCTGTCGATCTCGGATATTCCGTGGAACGGTCCGATCGGTGGCGCCTTTATGGGTCTTGTTGACGGCGAGATCGTCGTGAACCCCACCGCCGAGCAGCGCAAGAAGAGCGATCTTGAGCTGACGGTTGCCGCCAGCGAAAAGAAGGTCGTTATGATCGAAGCGGGCGCCCGCGAGGTCGACGACGAAACCATGTACAGCGCCATCATGAAGGCGCACGAGGAGATCAAGGATCTTCTCAAGTTCATCAACAAGATCATCGCCGAGGTCGGTAAGCCGAAGTTTGCTTATCCTTCCTGCGAGCTTGATCACGATATGTTCGACGAGATCTTCGCTTACTGCGAAAAGGACGTCATGGCCGCCCTCGATACCGACGACAAGACGGTTCGCGACGCCCGTATGCAGCCCATCACCGAGGATGTTCTCGCGAAATTTTCCGAGAAGTACGAGGATCTTCCCACCGTTCTTCCCGAGCTGATCTACAAGATCCAGAAGAAGATCGTTCGCCGTTGGCTCCTCGTCGACAAGAAGCGTGTTGACGGTCGCCGTATGGACGAGATCCGTCCCCTTGCCGCCGAGGTTGGCCTTCTGCCCCGTACCCACGGCTCGGGTCTTTTCACCCGCGGTCAGACCCAGGTTCTTACCATTGCGGCCCTTGGTCCGGTAAGCGATGCCCAGATGCTCGAAGGCCTCGACGAAGAGACCGAGAAGAGATATATGCACCACTACAACATGCCCGGCTATTCGACCGGTGAAGCCAAGGCTCTTCGCAGCCCCGGCCGCCGCGAGATCGGTCACGGCGCTCTTGCCGAGCGTTCGCTTCTGCCGGTTCTTCCTTCGGTAGAGGAATTCCCCTACGCTATCCGCCTCGTCAGCGAGGTCGTCAGCTCGAACGGTTCGACCTCTCAGGCCTCGGTCTGTGGCTCGACGCTCGCCCTGATGGATGCCGGTGTTCCGATCAAGGCCCCCGTTGCGGGTATCTCCTGCGGTCTGATCACCGCCGAGGACGGTAGCTTCGACACCATGATCGACATTCAGGGTCTTGAAGACTTCTACGGCGATATGGACTTTAAGGTAGCGGGTACGCATAAGGGTATCACCGCCATTCAGATGGACCTGAAGATCGACGGTCTTACCCCCGAGATCATTCACCGCGCCCTGGTTACCACCCACGCCGCCCGCGACTATATTCTTGACGAGGTCATGCTGAAGGCGATCCCCACCTACCGTGCTGAGCTTTCGCCCTACGCCCCCAAGATGATGTCCATGACCATCGATCCCGATAAGATCGGTAAGGTCATCGGCCCCGGCGGTAAGACGATCCAGAAGATCGTGGCCGATACCGGCGCCAAGGTTGATATCAACGACGACGGTACCGTCTTTATCGCGGCCGTCAACACCGATAGCGCCCTGCAAGCCAAGGCGATCATCGAAGCTATCGTGTTTGAGCCGGTTGTCGGCACCACCTACGAGGGTGTCGTTACCCGTATCATCCCGATCGGTGCCTTCGTTGAATTCGCCCCCGGCAAAGAAGGTCTGGTTCACATCTCCAAGCTCGCCAAGACCCGCACCGAAAAGGTCGAAGACGTTGTCAACATCGGCGACCAAGTACGCGTTAAGTTCCTGCGTGTAGACGATCGCGGACGCCTGGATCTGTCGATCAAGGATGCCGACTAACCTGCGCGCATAAAAAGAAACGCAACCGAAAGAACCTGCCAAACGGCAGGTTCTTTCTTACTTCAGATACTGCGCCGATTCGGGGGTAGTCATTTATGTAAATAAACTCCCACCCCCTCACGCCTTGTCTCTTCGTCTTGCGTCCTTTTTAAGGCGCGCAGGCGGTAAGAGCCGTTGCAACCCTAAGGGGGCGCATAAAAAGAACGCAACCGAAAGAACCTGCCGCTTGGCAGGTTCTTTCTTGCTTTGGGAGCTGCCGATGGATAGTCTTTTGCGGGTGACGTTTGGACCCGCTCCCTTATATAAATAAAAAAAGAAAAAAGCAAGAAAAGACAAAATGTAAGCACTTACAAGGGTTGACTTTTGTTTTTTGGTAGGGTATACTGGTAGAGGTAAAAATAGGCGGCAGCCTATCAAAGAAAGGATGTAGTTATGTCTGTTGTTTATAAGGATGGACGCGCTGAGAACGTAAAGGTCGCGTACATAGGCGGCGGCTCGCGCGGGTGGGCCTGGATGTTCATGGGTGATCTTGCCGAGGCGCCCGATATGAGCGGATCGGTCGATCTTTATGACATTGATTTTGAGGCCGCTAAGAACAATGAGATCATTGGAAACAAATTCAGCGCTCTGCCCGAAGCCAAATCGAAGTGGGTCTACACCGCGAAAAAGACGATCGGGGAAGCCCTGACGGGCGCCGCTTTCCTCGTCATTTCGATCCTCCCCGGCACCTTCGACGAAATGGAAAGCGACGTGCATTGGCCCGAAAAATACGGTATTTATCAGCCCGTCGGTGATTCGACCGGCCCCGGCGGTATCATCCGCGCGATGCGTACCGTCCCGATGTTCGAAGAGATCGCCCACGCCGTTCGCGATTATTGCCCGAAGGCTTGGGTTATCAACTACACGAACCCGATGACGCTTTGCACCAAGACCCTTTATAAGGCCTTCCCCGAGATCCGCGCGGTTGGCTGCTGCCACGAGGTCTTTGCCGTACAGAACCTCTTGAAGCATATTCTGAAAACCCAAGAGGGCATCATCGCCAAGGATCGTCGCGATATCAAGACGAACGTTATCGGTGTTAACCACTTCACTTGGTTGACTGATGCCCATTATAAGGATATTGATATTTTCCCCATTTACAGAAAGTTTGTTGATAAGGTCCTTGCCGGCGAGGTCGTGATCGATGAGAGCGATAAGAGCTGGCTGAACCGCAACTTTACGACGGCCAACCGTGTAAAGTACGATCTGTTCAAGCGTTATGACGTGATCGCCGCGGCGGGTGACCGTCACCTTGCCGAGTTCTGCGAGGGAAGCTGGTATCTTGACAATCCCGAGCAGGTTGAAAAGTGGGGCTTTAAGCTGACCACGGTCGCCTGGCGTAAGGAAAACTTGCAGGAGCGTCTTGACAGAAGTGCCAAGCTGATCTCGGGTGAAGAAAAGGCGGCCCTGAAGCCGACCGGGGAAGAGGGCGTTTTGATGATGCGCGGTCTTCTCGGCCTTTGCGACGTGATCACCAACGTTAACATGCCGAACGTTGGGCAGATCCCCAACCTGCCGCTTGGCGCGGTCGTCGAGACCAACGCGCTCTTTACCTCGGGTGAGGTTCGCCCGGTCATGGCGGGCCCGATTCCCGAAGCGATCTATCCGCTCATCACCCGCATCGTCGGCGAGCAGGAGATGGTAGCCGAGGGCTGCTTTGAGCGTGACCTTAACAAGCTCTTCAACGCCTTCGCCAACGACCAGCTCGTTCGTCTGCCGCTGGATGAGGCGAAAAAGATGTTCGACGAGATGATTGAGAACACCAAGGAATACCTGACGATGTATCCCATCGAAAAATAAACGAAAAGGGTTGCCACACGGCAACCCTTTTTATGTGCCAAGTTTTCTTTTCATATTTTTTCAAAAACAAGAAAAAAGCCACTCTTTTCGAAAGAGTGGCCCTTTGTGTTATTTTAGCGCTGGGTAAAGTCCTCAACGTATTCGGTGAAGATGGCGGGGCGAACGTCGGGGTTGCGGGTCTCAAAGACGCAGTGGTCGAAATAAACGCCCTTGACGTGGCGCATCACCATGCCGTGCGCAGGCAGCGATTTATGGAAGCCGTACATCGTGACCTCGGGATACATGGTCTCATGCTCCTCAAGCGGCGGCTGGACGGTGTTTTCGGGCTTGCTGTCTCCGTAGCTGACGATATGCACGTCACGCAGCGTCAGGTTTTCGATCGGCTGCTCGGA
>JAZRFI010000143.1:0-8972 GCA_045661285.1 Eubacteriales bacterium
CGACGCCGCAACCTATCCCGTCGTCTATAAGCTGACGGCCAACTATATCTGGAGTGACGGCACGTCCGCCGATAAGAGCGTTGAATGCTTCACGATCAAGCAGGCCGAAAACGCTTGGAAGACGGCGCCGACGCTTTCTAAGAACACCTGGAAGCACAATGAAGTGGCGAGCATCAACTACTACGCCGCGGCCTTCGGCACGAATACGGCTAAGCTCTTCTTCAACGGAGAAGAGATCACCGCGATCCCCACGGGTCTTGCGGTGGGCAACTACTCGGTCACCGTTTCGATCGAGGAGACCGATAGCTATAAGGGCCTTAGCGAGACGCTTAGCTTCTCGGTTACCCCCGCGATCGTAGACGTCAGCGTTATTCCCGCGACGCCCTTCACCAAGACCTACAACGGCTCTACCCAAACGGCGGGCGCCGTAGCCGGTGAAGGCTACACGGTCGTCGATCTTGGCGGCACGAACGCCGGCTCCTACACCGTCACCTATAAGCTGGCAAGCGCCAACTACGTCTGGAGCGACGGCACGACCGCCGATAAGAGCGCTTCGTTTGTGATCAACCCGAAGGCGCCTACCATCCTCTCCCAAGAGTATTCCGACGCCATTTATCAGTACCAGCTTTCCTTCTCGGGAAGCGCCACAGGTGTCGATGGCACAGCGCTGACCGGCAGCTTCATCACCAATCTGCCTGCCCTCTCGCCGACGAACCCCTACTTTACGCCGGGGCCCGAGGCGGAGAAGAGCTTCACCTACACCGTCACCTTCACGCCCGACGACAAGAACTATGCTGTCGTTTCGAAGGAGATTACGGTAACCCTGAAGGCGGCCGCCTATATCGGCACGACCTACTACGGCTCGATCGAGGATGCGCTTGACGCTTCCGTAGCCAACGACGTCGTATGGGTAACGATGGACGCAAGCGATCTTGCGAACGGCGGACACTATATTTCCAGAGATTGCATGGTAAAAGAAAACGTCGTACTCGTTATTCCTTTTGCAGAGGGTACGAGAAACGCGGGTGCGAAAGCAGAGCTTGAAAATCAGGAAAACGACAAGCCTACCACAACGAACCTCGTTACGGTGAAATCGGGCGTTACCATCACGGTTTTGGCGAACGGTACGCTCGAGATCGGCGGCCAGCGCCACGCGACCGGCGCGGATGCGGCTTCGGGTAATACTATTGGCAACACGGCAAGGCTGGTTCTCGGAAGCAATGCTTCGATCGTATCCGGCGGCACCGTTAAGTGCTACGGCTTTATCGATGAGGAGTCTAAGAATAACGGAAGCTCGGTTACCGTGAATGCCGGCGGAAAGATCTCGATGCCCTTTATCATCTACGATTTCAAAGGCGGTACGGCAACGTCGGTCATCAACTCGGACGGTAAGAACTCGGCCTCGGTATTCAACCGCTTCGCGATGCTGAACGTCGCCCCCACGCTCGTGGTCAATTACGGCGGCGAGGTTTGGGGCATGGCCAACCTTTACGCAAATTATAGCACCCACAGCATGGAGGCTTTGATTGTCGGCGATAACACCTCCACGGCGGTTATCCAGCTTACCGATTCGACCCACAGCAAGCTCATCGCAAAGCTTGACACCCAAAGGGCGGTCACCCTTCTGCGGGTAATCGGCGGTGCAAAAACTAACGGTATGTCCATTTCCGTGTCCATCGCCAACGCAAATACGGAGGACTTTGCCTTCGCGATCGGCTATAACTGGGATATCGTGCTGGAAAAGGCCAACGGCCAAAGCGCAGACGCGATTTTCGAAATGGGTCAGCTCTTCAAGCTGATGCCGGGCGCCAAGCTTACAGTAAGCAAGGGAGCCGTTCTCAACATTCACAACGAGAAGGGCACTGCCGCGATGAATATTTACCCCAAGGGCTGGGAAGATCGCTGGACGTACGAAAATTCGAGCCATTATATCTCGTACACGACGACAAATGTGTGGTCGGGTGAGGAGCTTGACGGCGGCATGCTTCTTGTTTACGGAACGCTGAACGCGGATATTCTCGGCGGTAACGTCTACGTCTACGTGGGTGGCGCGGCGAATGTCACGACCAAGAAATGCACCACCACCGACCTCGCGACTGCAGTTAAAGATGGATTTTTGGGGCTCTCCAGTAAAGGCACGTTCAACACGGTCTCCCAGGCTGCTAATATCATTTACGCCCTTGATGCGGTCGGGGGAACGACTATAACGCTTCCGACCCTTACGCAAGAGGGATATGCCTTTGCGGGCTGGTACACGGCGCCGACGGGCGGTACCAAGGTTGGCAATGGCGACGCAAGCTACACGCCCACCGCCGATATCACGCTGTACGCCCAGTGGACGGTTAACGCTTCCTACACGGTCACCCTCAACGCAAACGGTGGCACGTGCAGCGAAACCAGTCTTACGACGCGCAGCGACGGAACGGTTATTCTTCCCACCCCGACCCGAGACGGATATACCTTCAACGGTTGGTATACGGCGGCAAGCGGCGGAACCCTTGTTGCTTCGGCCGGCGCAACCTACACGCCCCCCGCCGATATCACGCTATATGCCCAATGGACGCAGAATAGCAGTGGCGGTGGCGGCGGATGTGTCACGGGTGATACGCTCGTAACGCTGGCCGACGGCACACAGAAGGAGCTTTGGCACCTGCAAGTCGACGATGATATCATCGCCTACGATTTCTACACCGGTAAATTTACCGTGGTAAAGGCAGGCTATATCATGAACCACGGCTACGCGGAAAACACCGTCATCACGCTGTATTTTGACGACGGTACCGTCATTCGCGTTGTAAACGTACACGGCTTCTTCGATGTTGCGACCAACGAGTTCGTCTTTATCCGCGAGGATAACGTAGAAGAGCTTCTCGGACATGAGTTCGTGAAGCAGGGAGAGGACGGGCGCGTTGCGACCGTAACGCTTATTGATTATTCGGTAAGCGTAGAGTATATCGAGGCGTGGTCACCCCTTTCGGCGGGCGCCTACAACTGCTTGTTGAACGGTATGATCTCCCTGCCTCCCCCCGAATACGGCGGAAACATCTTTATGCCGTTTGAGGTTGGCGAGGATATGAAGGTCGACGAGGAAAAGATGCAGGCCGATATCGAGAAGTACGGTCTTTACACCTACGAGGAATGGAGTGACAGAATGCCTCGCGAGCTCTTTGATGCGTTGAGCATGCAATACATCAAGGTAGCCGTCGGTAAGGGCATTATCACCGAAGCCGAGGTCGATATGCTTCTTGCCCTCCACTTCGGCATCTGATAAAAACGATCGCCTATTTCGCAAATCCCTATAAGTAAACCCCGCTACCGCGGACAGCTCGTCCGCGCTAGCTTTCTTTTTGCCGTGGGGGGATATATCTTCGGTTTCGGGCGGTTCGGGGGTTTCTTCCCTGTGGGGCGATAGGCGAAGCCTGCGCCCAAACGACAATGCTTGACAAAATTCGCTTCATATGTTATACTATGAACGTTCATATATTTGTAACAACTCTTCGTTTTTCTCTCGGCGTTGCCGAGAAAAGGGGAAAAGGTGTGCGAAAGAGGCGTCGGAGCCCCCTTGTCTTATCCCCGAAAACGGCACGGTATATAAGGATTTTTTATGAAGAAAAAAAGAAAAAGAAAGCTGCGCTGGGTACGCCTGGATAACGCGGCGAAGATCTATCCCGCTGCCCGTCGGCGGAACTGGAGCAGCATCTACCGCCTATCGGTCACGCTTCACGAGCCGGTGGACACCGGCTATCTGCACGACGCGCTTACGGTGGTCGTACGCCGCTTCCCCACGATCGCCGCGCGGCTGCGAAAGGGCCTTTTTTGGTACTATCTGCAGCAGGTAGAGGCCACCCCCGCCATCATCGAGGAATACAGCTATCCCCTCACCTATATGAGCCGCAAGGAAATGCAAAAATGCGCCTTCCGCGTGATTGTGTACGACCGCCGCATCGCGGTCGAATTTTTCCACTCGCTGACCGACGGCGCGGGGGCAATGATCTTTTTGAAGAATTTGGTCGCCGAGTATCTTGAGCGAAAATACGGCGCCAATATCCCCCTTACCCACGGCATCCTCGACCGCAAGGAGCCCCCCAAGGAGGAGGAGCTTGAGGATTGCTTCCCGAAATACGCAGGCCCCGTCCCCGCCAGTCGGCGCGATACGAACGCCTGGCGCGTGTGCGGAGGGCTGTCGCCCGACGGGTTTCTGACCGTCACCGACTTTCGACTTTCGGTCGCCGATACGATAGCGGCGGCGCGCCGCTATAACGCGACGCTGACGGTGTTCCTTTCGGCGTTGGTTATGAAGGCGCTTTTGGAGCTGCAAAGGGAAAAGGTGCCCGAGACGAGGCGGCGGCAGCGCATCAAGCTTCAGATCCCCATCAATCTGCGCGCGCTCTTTGAAAGCCGAACGCTTCGCAATTTCTCCATGTACACGGTGGCAGAGGCGGATCCCCGTCAGGGGGATTACACCCTTGCAGAGCTCGTGGAGCTCGTGCGCCACAAGATGGGCACCGATTTCACGAAAAAGCATATGGCGGCGGTGATCGCCACCAACGTCAACGACGAAAAGAACCCGCTTATCCGTCTGATCCCCCTGCCGATAAAGAACGCGGTGATGAAGCTGATCTTCAACAGCGTCGGCGAGAAGAAATCCTGCATGTCCTTTTCCAATCTCGGCAAGGTAGAGATCCCCGAGGAAATGAAGCCCTTTATAAGGGATTTTGGAATCGTTCCTGTCGCGGGGGCAGACGCGCCCTACGCCGGCGGGGTGATTAGCTACGGGGATGAATTGCGTATAAGCTTCATCCGCAAGCTGAAGGATGCAGAGCTGGAAAGGCATTTTTACGCCGCCCTTCGCGAGCAGGGGCTTTCCCCCACGCTCCAAAGCAATCAAAACGAAAGGTAATTCTTTATGTACTGTATTAAATGCGGGGCACATCTTGCCGATACCGAAAAGGCCTGCCCGCTTTGTAAGACGGTGGTATACCACCCCGATCTTGCGCGAGAGGCGGTCCCGCCCCTTTACCCCCCCGACCCCGTGCCACGCGGCAAATCAAGCGCCAAGGTGCTTTACGGCGCGATCCTTATTCTGCTTCTTATCCCGCTCGTCATCTGTTTCCTCGTTGATCTGAAAACCGACGACAATCTCAACTGGTTTGGGTACGTTGCGGGCGCCAGCCTTGTTGCTTATGTAACGTTTGCTTTACCGATTTGGTTTAAGAAGCCGTCGCCTGCCATCTTTATTCCTGCAGACTTCGCGGCGGTCACGCTATACGTCCTTCATATCCACGCAGTAACGGGCGGGCGCTGGTTCTTGCCGCTTGCCCTGCCGGTTATCCTTGTCCTTTGCCTTTTTACCACCGCCTTTTTTACGCTTCTGTATTATCTTAGGCGGGGGCGACTTTACGTTCTCGGCGGTGCCTCGATCACACTCGGCGCCTTTATGCTGCTGGTTGAATTTTTGGTAGAGGCGGCCTTCGGCATCCCCTTTTTCGGCTGGTCCTTTTACCCCTTGGCCGTGCTTACGATCTTCGGCGGCCTGCTCCTTTATTTCGCGATCAACGCTTCGGCCCGCGAAGCCGTGGAGAGAAGACTGTTCTTCTAAAAAATTAAGAAGGGAGACCTTTATGAGTCTTACCGTAAAAGAAGTCACCACAAAAAAAGAGCTTTGGAAATGGGTCAAGTTCCCCAACAAGCTCTACCGTCACAACCGCTTTTTCGTCCCCTTTTTGGGGGTCGACGAGTTCGAGACCTTCTCGCTTGACAAAAACCCCGCCTATGAATTCTGTGAAACCAAGCTCTTTTTAGCCTATCGGGGCAAAGAGATCGTCGGGCGGATCGCGGGGCTTATCAACCGCGCCTACAATGAAAAATGGGGCAAGCGCGCCCTGCGCTTCACGCGCTTTGATTTTATTGACGACCGGGCCGTTTCCAAGGCTCTTTTTGACGCGGTCGTCGCCTGGGGCAAGGAAAAGGGGCTTCGGGAGGTCATGGGCCCGATCGGCTTTACCGATATGGATCACGAGGGCATGCTTGTTGAGGGGTTTGACGAATTCAATATGTCGATCACCTTCTACAATCACCCCTATTACTTAGCGCATATGGAGGCGCTGGGGCTTCGCAAGGATATCGACTGGATCGAATATAAGCTCTTTGTTCCCGAATCGGTCGACCCGATTATCGAGCGGCTCTCCGAGCGTCTTATCAAGCGCGGTGGCTATGAGGTGGTGACCTATACCGACCGCAAGGTGCTCTACCGCGAGGCCTACGAGGCCTTCTCGCTTATCGACCTTGCCTTCTCCAAGCTTTACGGCACGGTACCCCTGACCCCCGCCGTTATCAAGAACGTGATCGACGGGTATATCCCGCTCGTCAATCTTGATTACATTTGCTCGGTTAAGGACCGTGACGGCAAGATCATCGGCTTTGGCGTACTGGTTCCCTCGATCGCCCGCGCGCTGAAAAAATCGAACGGCAAGCTTTTGCCCGTCGGTCTTTTCCGTATGCTGCGCGCCCTGCGCGGGAAGAACGATACCTTGGAGATGTATTTCGTCGCGGTCGACCCCGACCACCAGCAGGAGGGGATCCCTGCCCTTATCATCAATACCCTTTTGAAGAATATCATTAAAAACGGTGTAAAGTTTTGCGAAACCGGCCCGATGCTGGAGACCAACACGGCCGTACACAGCATGTGGCAGCATTTCGAAAAGAAGCAGCATAAGCGCCGCCGTTGCTTCATCAAAGAGATCTAAGGGGGATAGGACGATGCAAGAAAATAAGCTGCCCTTCGGGCAAGCATTGAAATTTACCCTCTTTTCGATCTCGGCGGGGATCATTCAGACCGCTTCCTTCGCGCTTATCGAGATCTTTATCAAGACCTACTGGATCCCGTATCTTACGGCGCTCGTTCTTTCGATTATCTGGAACTTTACGCTCAACCGCCGTTATACCTTTAAGTCGGCGGCGAACGTTCCCGTCGCGATGGCGAAGCTCTTTGGCTTCTACCTCGTCTTTACCCCGCTTTCGACCTGGCTCGGCAGCCTTGCCGAGGGGGCGGGCATGAACGATTTTCTCATTCTCGTTATAACGATGCTTTGCAACTTCGTGCTTGAGTTCCTTTTTTGCAAGTTTGTCGTCTACCGCGGCAAGGAAAATACCCTGCAAAAGGAGAAAAAAGGCGCCTAAGGCGCCCGCAAAAAGAAAAAGAGCCTGTTCAACAGAACAGGCTCTTTCTTATTTTCCATAAAGTTAAAGCGACACGGTTTTTCCGCTGTCGGCGCTTTCCTTGATCCGCTCGGTAAGATAGATCGAGCGGGCGGCCGATTCGGGGGTGTTGATAACGTTTTCGGTCTTTTCTTCGATCACGTCGCAAAGATAGCCAAGCTCTTTGGCATAGGCGTTGAAGTCGGGCATTTTAATCTCTTCGGGCTTGCCCCCCTTTCGGGGATACAGCATCAGCGCGCCGTTTGACTCAAGGGCGAGCGTTGCCTCTTCAAAGGAAACGCGGAAGCCGGCCTCAAAGGGGCGCTCGGTCAGCGACCAGTCCCCCGTGGCGAAGAGGCTGAAGTTGCCGTAATGTAGCGTGGTGTGGCAGGAATCGTAGCGCGCGACGTTGTTTGTCGCGAGGGCGGTGATCGCCTTCGGCTCTCCGAAGATATGGCGGATGATATCAATATCGTGCACGTGCAGATCGGTAATGCAGCCGCCGCTTTTGTCGGTATCAAGGAACCAGTCCTCAAAGCCCCAGTCGGGCGTGGTGCTGAGGCGGTAGAAGTCACCCGATACGACCTTGCCGTATTTTTCGGTCTTAACGCAGTCCATCAAGTATTGATAAGAAGGATAAAAGCGCAAGCATTGCCCGATCATCAGATGCCCCGCGGCGCCCTTGGCGACCGCCAGCATCTCTTGGCAATCGGCGTAGGTAAGCGACATCGGCTTTTCACACATCACGTGATAGCCGCGCTTCAGCATTTCGATCGCGTATTTTTTATGCAGATACGAGGGGGCGCAGATATCGATGATATCGAGCTTTTCCTTCGCCAGCATCTCATATAGATCAAAGTAAGCGTGAATTTCGGAAACGCTTTTGTCATCCCCTGTGTCGATATTGATCTTGGTTTTACCCTTTTTGAAGGCATCTTCGCGGATATCGTAAGCCGCAACGAGCTTGACCTTTCCTTCCTTTTCGAGCTGGGCGTAAGCGTTTTTGTGGGCCGCGGCGATCCCGCCGAAGCCGATAATGGCAGCTTGTAACATAAGTGTCTCTCCTTTATTCATCATAGATAGGGTTTCCCTGCTTCAAAGCGAAGCGCGATCTCATCCCCCAAGGGGAGTGAATAGATCGAAACGCCCGCGGGGGGCTTGCCGTACATGCGGGAAAGTGCCTCGGCGTAATAGTAAAGCTGTGTTTGGTGGCGGGCGATCAGCTTTTCCTCTGCCGCCTTGCGATGCGTAAGCTCGTAAGGCGTAAGGCGGTCGGTCTTATAGTCGACGAGGATATAGCTTCCGTCGGCGTTTTCAAGAACGCAGTCGATAACGCCCTGTACCAAAAGCGTTTTCTCCGAAAGCGCTTGCTTTTTCTCGGCCTCGGCGGTAAAGAGCGCGGCGGGCAGGGTCGCGTGGAAACGAAGCTCGCGCCGAAGACGCTTGGCATTCTTCATCTTTTGAAAGAGAGGGGAGCGCAAAAAGGCTTCGATTTCGTTTTTGCGTACGCGCGCCGCTTCCTCGGGGCGCAAGAATTCCTTTTCGGTAAGGCGCAAAAGCTCGGCCTCCACCCCGCCTTTCTCCAGAAGCTTGAAGTCGGCAAACTGCATAAAGAGGTGGGTCGCTGTTCCGCCAAGCGCCGCCTCGTCCTCGCGCTTGCCGCTGATAAAGGAGGGAAGGGTGGGGGTGAAGGGGGCTTGCTCGCGTAAGCGCTCGACGTCCTTATCGGAAAGGATAAGAAGGTCGTCTTCCTCGGTCTTCGGGAAGGGGATATG
>JAZRFI010000144.1:0-9776 GCA_045661285.1 Eubacteriales bacterium
CCGCACGCCGTAAGCTTTTCGGCCGTCGCGCCGTCGATATCGGTAAAAAGCGCGCGAACCGAGGCGCTGTTTGCCCCCGTACGCAAAAGCTCTTTGCCGATGTGAGCGCCCAAAAGAAAATTGATGCTGTCGATAAGGATCGATTTTCCCGCGCCGGTTTGGCCGCTTAGGACCGAGAAGCCCCCATCGAAATCGATATCGGCCTCTTTGATCACCGCGACGTTTTCAATATGCAGCGTTTGTAACATGAAGCATCCTCTTTTTTGTTTTTCTTATCCGAAAAATTCAGATCAGCTCGATCATACGGCGGATCTTATCGCGAAGATCCTTCGCGGCTTCTTTATCGGTAACGACCACCAAAATGGCGTCGTCTCCCGCTACGCACCCCACAATCTCGTCGATATTAAAGGTGTCGATACAGGTAGCGACCGCCTGGGCCATACCGGGATAGGTCTTGATCACGATGAGGTTTTCGGCCGCGTCGATCTTTACGATCGATTCGGTTAAGGAGCTATTGAATTTGGGAAGCGCGTGCTGCTTGCGCGTAGGAAGCGTATATTTATGTACGCCGCCGACACCCGTCCCCTTCATCAGCTTAAGCTCGCGAATATCGCGAGAAACCGTCGCCTGGGTGGCGCTAACGCCCCTCTCCTCCAAAAGTCGGATCAGATCCTCCTGGCGGCTTATATCGTAACGGTCGATCAGCTCTAAGATAATTTCCTGTCTTTGGCTCTTTTTCATGAGAAGCACCTCGTTTGCTTAGTTGTATTGATTTAAAAGCTGCATTTTACTGCACAAAACGCCCATAACGCTGCGGTGTTTGAGCGAGATCAGCTTCAAGCGCGTCGAAGCCGCCGTTACCTTCACCGCATCACCGGGATAAAGCTCGTAATTCTGAAGCCCGTCAAGATACATACGCAAGGATCCCTCGCGCCTTGATACGTTTTTCACCGTAATGGTGTACTCGGGCGGGAACAGCAACGAGCGGTTAAAAAGCGAATGCGGGCAGATCGGCGTTACGCATACCGCGTTCAGTGACGAATCGACGATCGGGCCGCCCGCCGCCAAGGAATAGGCGGTAGAGCCGAGCGGTGTTGCCACGATCATTCCGTCCGCAATGTATTTCATGCGGTTTCCAACCCCGTCGGTCAGCTCGATCTCGGACATTCCTTCGCTGTTTCCCTGACTGACAACGACGTCGTTCACCGCGCGTCTGACAAGCGAGATCTCCTCACCGTCCTTAACGAGCGTAACGTCAAAGACCATACATTCACGTATTTCAAAATCGTCATTCGCCAAAAGCGAAAGATCCTCGATCTCATGCGAATCAAGCTCGGTCAGATATCCAAGCCTTCCCATATTCACACCCAACAGCGGAATATCGACCGCCAGGGCGTCAACGGCAGAGTCGAGAACCGATCCGTCCCCTCCCACCACGACGATAGCCTCGGCTTTCTCGGGAAAGGCGTTGCTGTAATAATATATGTTTTCGCCCCCGATAAGGTCCTTGAGCTCTTCCGAAACGTAAGCCGAAATACCGTATTTCGCCAAAACGGAGATCACACGCCGCGTAACGAAATATTCGGGGTCCTTATGCGCATTGGGCGATACAACCACGTTCTTCATACCTTAACTCCTTTTAAATACCGCGAGGTATTCCTTGTTTCCGTCTCCCCCAAGGATCGGGGAATCCATCGTTCCAACGAGTGAAAATCCGTATTGCGAAGCATTTTCGCATACGTCCCTAAGCGCCCGACGACGAAGATTTTCATCACGGACGATCCCTTTTTTGCTAAGCCCCTGTCTCCCTACCTCAAATTGCGGCTTGATAAGGCACACGAAATCCGCCCCCGTTGCTAAAAGCGAAGAAAGAGAGGGAAAGATCATCGTGGCCGAAATAAACGAAACGTCCATCACCGCAAAGGTGGGGCGGCAAGGAAAATCGGCTTGCGACAAAAAACGCGCGTTATAGTTTTCGTATACGACGACGCGCGAATCCTTTCGAAGGGCTTGGTCCATCTGCCCCTCGCCCGCATCGACCGCATATACGGTAGCCGCCCCGTTTTGCAAGAGGCAATCGGTAAAGCCACCACTGGAAGCACCGATATCGATGCAGATCGCCCCTTTTGGGCAAAGGCCGAAATGAGAAAGCGCGGCCGCCAGCTTTTCACCACCGCGGCTGACGTACGGATGGGCGCTTTTATCCACACGGAACAACCCCTCGTCCGCATCGTCGGGCACCGAAAAGGCGGGGCGACGGCAAGGCGCGTCTTTATAAAAGACGGCCCCCTCCTCGATCAAACGCGAAGCCTCGGTACGGCTTTTGCAAAGCCCTTTGGCCGCCAAATATACGTCGAGGCGCATCAGAGGTCGCTTTGCGGGGCAAAGGGGGCTTCCCCCGTCTTCCCGTCCTCTCCCGCAAGGAGGATCTTGACCCGTTGCTCGGCCGAGTCAAGCTTTTCGTTGCAAAAACGTATCAGCGCGACCCCCTCGGAAAAGGCTTCCAAGGAAGAATCAAGGGTAAGCTTTCCCCTTTCCATATCCAGAACGATCTCGTCTAAGCGCGAAAGCGCCTCTTCAAAGCTTTTTATCTCTTTATTCACAGTTTATCCTCCACCCGACCTATTGTGTCGGTATCCGGGTAAATTTTTTCAACAACGGCATCCGCCGCCCCCTTTGTAAAGAGCAAGCGAAGCCGTTCGCCCTCGGTAATATCGGTGACCGAGGTAACGGTCCTTCCCTTCTCGTCCTGCAAGGCGGCGTACCCCCTTGAAAGGATCGCGAGCGGGCTCATCCCCTCCAGCATCCCCGCTTTTTTTGAAAATTCGGTACGCAGATGCAAGATTTTTTGCGAGGCGGCGTGTGAAAGCCCGTCGGTCAGATGCATCAGCGCCATTCTTTTTTCGTCCACCAAGGAAAGCGGACGGAGAAAGATCGGCCGTTCGGAGATCTCGCTGACCCTTGAACGGTTCTTCTCCAACGCTCCCTTTATGAAAAAGCGAGCCCTTTCCCCATACGAATACAGCCTCTCCTTTATTTCCTGCATATCGGGAACGGCGATCTCGGCGGCAGCCGAGGGTGTGGGGGCGCGCATATCGGCTACGAAATCGGCGATGGTGAAATCGGTCTCGTGCCCAACGGCCGAAATTGTGGGAATTTTCGATGCGGCAATTTCTCTTGCCAATCCTTCGTCATTAAAGGCGCAAAGGTCTTCAAACGAGCCGCCGCCCCGCCCGATGATCAAAAGGTCCGCGTTTTCTTCTCGGTTGAAATAGCGAAGCCCCTCGATAAGCGAGCTTGGCGCCTCTCTCCCTTGCACGAGGGCGGGATAAAGCAAAACCTCGGCTAAGGGATAGCGGCGGCCGAGAATATGCAGCATATCGCGCACAGCCGCCCCGGTCGGCGAGGTGATGATACCGATCTTCTTTGGGAATTTTGGCAGCGGTTTCTTTCTTTCCGCGTCAAAAAGCCCTTCTTCGGAAAGCTGACGCTTTAACTGCTCAAAAGCAACGTAAAGCGCCCCTTTTCCGTCCTCCTCCATCGAGTTGACGTAGATCTGATACGACCCGTCACGCACGAAAAGCGACACGCTCCCCCGCACGATGACCTTCATCCCCTCCTTCGGGACGAAGCCTAAGCGAGAAGCGGCAGAGCGAAACATAACCGCGCGGATAAGCGATTGCTCATCCTTCAAGGAAAAATACAGATGCCCGGAGCTATGATGCTTAAAATTGGATATCTCACCGCATAAATATACGCGGTTCAAAAGCGGATTTCCATCCAAAAGAGCCTTAATATATTCGTTCAACGCGCTTACCGTAAGGGGCTCCGCTTCCCCATACGAAGTGATCCTACCGTACGTCATCGAACAAAAAGATGGCGCCTGCGGCACAAAAGCGCGATGCCCGCCGCGTTGTCGGCGCTGTAAAGCGGCTCGGCAAAATGCGAATCGGATAAGGGGGCAAGCATGGCGCGAATACGCTTATTCGACATAACGCCGCCCGCATATACGATCGGGAGATCCCCCTTCTCCGCCAAAAGGTTTTCGGTAAGCCTTGCAAGCGTTTTCCCTACGTAATCCAAAACGTAAGCGGCGCAAAGCGGTGCATCCTTTTCGGTCTCGTACAGCTTTTTCGCCAAATTTTCAAGACCCGAAAGATTGGCCTTCAATCCCTTGACCGACACGCGTATATTCTTTATCGGAGAAGCGCATTTCGCGGCAAGCTCCTCCATCGGACGGCCCGCGGGAAAAGGAAGCCCCAGATGAACGCCGATACGGTCGATCACCTGCCCTGCGTGCAGATCGACGCTTTCCCCCGCGACCTCGGCTATAAAGCCGCCGAGCGCTTCGTTATAACGGCAAAAAAGAACCTCGGTCGTGCCGCCCGAAACGTGAAAGGCGCCGAAGGGGCGACTGTAAAGCCCCTCCGCCCCCGAGGAATACAGGGCGGCGGCAAGGTGACCGCATTGATGTGAAAAGCGATAAAGCGGTACCCCCGCGGCGGTCGAAGCGGCCGAAGCGGCGGCGACCCCCGAAAGGAAACACGGCATATACGAGCCCTCGCAAGCCCGCGGCTTTTCGGAAACACCGATCGCCGTAAGCCTTCGCCCGTTCAGCTCGTTTTCGATCTCTTGCATAAGAGACGGCAGGTTTTTGATATGCGCAAAAACGGCGTCTGATTGCCGAAGGCCGCATTCCCCCGCCTTTACGGGAAGAGGACGCTTACAATTGGCAACGATGCGCCCGTTTTCATCAGCAAGGGCGGCAGACGTCGTATAATTGCTGGTATCAATCCCAAGATACATTTTATTCCCCGTCGCGAAGAGCGGCGGCCTTTTTGGAAACGGTATTCAAGATCCCGTTTACGAAAGCCTTCGCCCCGTCTTCATCGTAGCTTTTTACAAGCTCGATCGCTTCGTTGAGCGAAACGCGGATCGGCACCTCTTTGCAATAAAGCATTTCGTAGACCGAAAGCTTCAGGATCGAAAGAGAGATCTTGCTGATACGCTTTAACGACCAGCCAACCGCCGATTCGGCAATAAAGGTCTCGATCTGCTCTTCCTTCTCGGCAACGCCGCGCAGAACGCCGCGAACGTATCCGCTTTCCTCAACCTCTCTCGTTTCCTTGGCGAGATCGTAAAGCTCGTCGGGGGTGCGCGTTTTGTCGAATTCGCGTTCGAAAATCAACGAAAAAGCCAGCTCTCTTGCTTGATGTCTGTTCATATTCAATATCCTCTGGATTATAAATAATAAATTTATGCTTATTATATAGTATTTTTATTCATAAGTCAACTTATTGGAGAAAAAATTATTTCTTTTTCCGTTAATTAACGCGTAAGAGAGTCGCGCTTTCGGAGAAACTAACGAAAACGAGGTGAAAAAATGAATATTTTCAAAAAATCCGCCCTCCTTTTTCTCCTTCTTTCGTTTAGCCTTCCCTTATCCGTGTGCGCCTTGGCAAAAGAAGAAAGCGGGGGGATCAAGTGGGTGGAATTCGGGGTGACGAAGGAAGCCCTTGCCGATACGGCCGCCGTCGATATAAAAACCTACGGACAAAAAAGGCATTATTCATGGATCGAGCTTCTTTCCTTCTTGGGTCAAAAGTACGGCGGTGACTTTTCACGTTATAAAAAGAGCGATCTTACTAAGCTTCTAAAAGAAGCGGAAGAAAAAGAAATATCGGAATTAGCTAAAAACAAAAAGCTTTACAATTACTATCTTTCCGCCTATGGCGCCACTCTTTCGGGTTTGCTCGGCCCCTACAAAAAAGAATGGGAAAAGGGCGGTATTACGGTTTGGGAAGAAGGATACGGCATTCGCGCCTTTTCTCCGATCGCCGCTTTATATTCTTATAATCATTACGACGATTTCGGGGCTTCGAGGAGCTACGGCTACAAGCGAAAGCACCTTGGTCACGATATGATGGGAAGCGTGGGAACGCCAATCGTTGCAACCGAAGGCGGGATTATTGAGCACCTTGGCTGGAACCAATACGGCGGCTGGCGGATCGGCATCCGTTCCTATGACGGAAAGCGGTATTACTACTACGCGCACCTGAGAAAAAACCACCCCTACGCCGACCTTTACGAAGGCCAATGCGTAGCGGCCGGTGAGGTGATCGGCTACCTCGGTATGACCGGATACAGCGCCAAAGAAAACGTGAACAACATCAACGTTCCGCATCTGCATTACGGAATTCAGTTGATCTTCTCTCCCGAGCAAAAAGACGGAATAAACCAAATTTGGCTTGATTGCTATGCCCTGACGGAATTCCTTTCCGCTTATCGAAGCCGAACCTATTTTTGCGAAGAAAGCGGGGAAAGAAAAGCGACGTTTCGAATTCTTGTTCCCGAAACCCCGGAATAATCGTTTTCCTCTTGCATTTTTCATCTTTTTTTGCTATACTGAGGTAAATGCACGGAGGTTCCTATGAAAAACAATAAAACCGAAACCTATCTTTCCTTTTTTAAGCGCGGATTTGCGCGCGGATGCGTGATCAGCGTTCTCGTTCTCTTTCTCTTTTTTGCGGTTATGAGTATACACGCCGCCTCTACCGGTCGAACCGAGCCCGGTATCAATTTTGCTACCCTTTCGGTCATCATCGCCTTTTCACTTATCGTTTCCTATGCACATGAGATCTTTTCGATCACCTCCTTGCCGATGCCGGGGCGCTACGCCGTTAATTTCATCGTTGTGGGGCTTGCCTTCTTCTTCGTTTTTCTGCGAAGCAAGCAGTTCTCGCTGACTGCGGGCGGCTATTTTGTGGGGATCGTGGTATACTCATTCGTATACGCCGTTATCTCGCTGACCGTTTATCTCGTCGGTCGCAAGAAAAAGCCCGCCGTAAAGGCCAAAGCAAAAAAAGAAGAAAAATCCTCTTACAAGAGTATGTTCGACTAAAAAAGAAAACCGCCGAAGCGGTTTTCTTTTTTATTTATTGATCGAATCAAAGTCAACGGGGGTTACCCCGCATTTTTTTAGATATTCGTTCGCCCTTGAAAAATGGCGACAACCAAAGAAACCGCGATAGGCCGATAAGGGGCTTGGGTGCGGTGCCTCTAAGATCAAGTGCATGGGATTGGTAATAAGCGCCTTTTTCGCCCGCGCGTTCGATCCCCAGAGCAAAAAGACGACAGGAGTTTTCTTTTGATTAAGCGAGGAGATAACGGCGTCGGTAAAAATCTCCCAGCCGCGCCCCGCGTGACTTAAGGGGGCGCCCGCGCGCACGGTAAGGGTCGCGTTCAAAAGAAGCACCCCTTCCTCGGCCCAAGGCAAAAGACACCCGCTTTCGGGAATCTTAATCCCGAGATCGGAAGAAATCTCTTTAAAAATATTTTCAAGCGACGGCGGCTTCGGAACTCCCGGCTTTACCGAAAAACAAAGGCCGTGCGCCTGCCCCTCTCCGTGATAGGGGTCCTGCCCCAAAATAACCACCTTAACCGAAGAAAAAGGGGTCGCCTTTAACGCCGTGAAAATATCGTACATATCGGGATAGATCTTGCGGGAAAAATATTCTTGCTTCAAGAATTGGCGAAGCGAAAGGTAATAGTCCTTTGTAAATTCCTCGCCGATGATATCGTCCCAATCGCAGGAAAGCTTCATCGTCATCACCTCACGTATTATTGTATCACAAACTTTTTCGATTGCAAGAGAATTCACCGAAAATCCACAAAACCCCGTCTTGACATTTATTATAAGAAACGATATAATTACTTTGTTATAATTAATTCTTCATCATAAAAGGAGCCAATCTATGAAACGCTTTTTACTTGCTTTTCTCGTTTTTTCTATGCTGATAACGACCGCCCTCGTTCTTTCCTCTTGCAAGGGCACCCCGCCCACCGCGACAACGACGGCGGCGGCGACCGAGGTGACGGTTCCCCTTACCAGCGATCCGGGCCACAGCTGCACGACAACAGCACCCGCAACGACGACGGTTCCCGCAACGACGACGGCGTCCGCAACGACGACGGCGACCGCAACGACGACGGCGTCCGCAACGACGACGGTTCCCGTAACGACAACCGCCCCCGTTACCTCCCGAAACCCTTATGAGAACGACAACAACCAAAGCGTCGACGGGCTTTGGTAATACCGTCCTCTCCCTAAAAGTAAAGGAGTCTTTATGAAGCGCATACATTCCCTTTTTACCATTTTTCTCATGCTCTGCATGCTTTTTTCCCTCTTTTCCTGCACGCAAAACGCCATTTCCAAGAAACATACGGAAAGCGGCGATTTGATGAACTATTACGAGACCGACGTTTCCCCCTATATCCTTCTTTCGGAAAGCGATTATAAAAACGCCGTCTTTTCCTACGTTCCGGGAAGCATCCCCTCGCTTGAAGCGTGCTTAGAGCAGATATCGCTTGCGCACCCCATAACCGAAAAGGTAACCGACGAAGCGATCAAGGCCACCGATACCATCGCCATTTATTTTTACGGTGAGGTAGACGGCATGCCGTTTGAAGGAAGCTATAACGTTTTAAACAGCAAGCCTGTTACGATGGCGATTCCGAGCGCCGTTTGGGAAGGATTTGCCGATGCCTTGACCGGCGTTATACCGCACGACACCCTCTTTCAGAAAAATCCTTCGGAGATCCCCGACGAAAACAGCGTTCTCTATTTTTCTTACAGCGGGGTATACGAAGAGCCGAACGGCGGCGAACCCATAGAGGTCGATTGCCCCCTGATGCGGATTGACGCCAAAAACGCCCCCGCCCCCTACGCCGCGATCCTGGAAGAGCTTTACACGATGACGGTCGGCGGCTCCGGAAAAACCCTTGGCGGCATCAACTGGGATATCGATAAGGACGGCGTTCTTGAAACCGTGGACTTCACTTCCCTTAAGCTGGAGGCGGTAACGAACGAGATCCCCTTGACGGTTGATCTTACGATCCCCGCGAATCATAAAGACGAAAATCTGCGCGGCAAGACCGCAACCTTCCAACTCTTTATCAAGCATATCGAAAAGAAGGTTCCCGCCCCGATCGATTACGAATTCATGACCACGTATTTCCCGCTGGTCTCGCTGAAAGGAAAGACGCCCAAGGAGGCCCTTTCGGAATTCGTTGAAGGGTATCGCGAAACGCTTCAAGCGTACGGAGACTATGAAGCGATGTCCACCGCCTTCTACGATGTGTTGATGGAAAAGGCCGAGGTCATTTCCTATCCCCCGAACGAGGTTGAGGGCTATATGGCCTTAATGCGCACCGAGGTGATCGGGGCCTTTGAATTAAACAATACGCTGGTAGCCCTCGGGTATCAGGGGTACCGCCCCTACGCTTCGACCGAGGCTTACGCAAAAGATTATTTCAAGATAGAAGACGGCACGTCGCTTGAAGACTTTTTGGAGGAACGCGCCAAGGCGATCGTAAAACGCTCCTTGATCCTCGGATATATCCTTCAAAAAGAAGGGCTTGACGTATCGGACGACGGTATCGACGCGTACAAAACCGCCTATTTCACCCGCCTTTCCAATTACTCTGCCGCCTTTGAGTCGATCTCGCAAGGGAACGCCATTGCCTCTAACCCCCAAAAATTCCAAGAGGAATACGAAAAGACCAACGAGTTACCCGACCTTGTTCCCTATATCGTTTTCGACCACCTGAAGGATCAAAACACCTTCACCGTTTCCGAATAAAAGAAAAAAGCGGTTTTAAACCGCTTTTTTCTTTTTTAAACTACCTTACCGAACACCCAGTAGCCGATAACCAAAGCGCCAAGGGCGATACGGTACCAGCCGAACGGCTCGAAGCTGTGTCTCTTTACGAAATCC
>JAZRFI010000145.1:0-13463 GCA_045661285.1 Eubacteriales bacterium
CGCCCTCCGTTTTTTCGTTATACGCCGTAATAACGCCTTAGCCCGTTATAGATCCCCCTCGCAAACAGCCGAGGGGAATCGGCCATAAGAGCGGCGTCCCCCGCGTTGGTGATAAACCCAAGCTCCAGCATCACGGCGGGCATACTCGTTCGCCGTAATACGTATAACCCCGGGCGCACCTTTACCCCGCGGTTATCCAGCCCTGTCAACGCGCACATTTCAGCAAGCACCACCTCGCCGATGCGGTAAGCGGGCGTTGTCTCGGAATAGACGAGGGCCTCGCTCCCGGTTGCCGCGGGCAAGGATGAAGCGTTCGTGTGCAGACTTAAAAAAAGATCAGCCCCAAAGCTTTCTGCCCCCGCAACGCGAAGGCGCAGGCTGTCGGCGGTTGACACCCCGAGAGCCGTTTCGGGGGTGGGGCGCGAAAGCCGCGCCTCAAAATTCGGGTCGGCCGAAAGCAGGGCGTACAGCTCTTGCCCGATGCGGTAAACGATATCCTGCTCGCGCCTTCCGTTCCCTTCAGCCCCCGCGTTGGGGTTTTGGGGGTTATGCCCTTGATCGATATAGATTCGGATCGCCATAGCTCTCTCCTTATAAAACAGTCTCTTTACATTGTATGCCATAAAGGAAAATCAGGTACGATGAAAGCATTTCCCGCCATTCAAAGAATTTTAAGCTACATGCGCCGCGCCGTAGACGACTACGGCATGATCCGCGAAAACGAAAGGATCGCCGTTGGGGTATCGGGCGGTAAGGATTCGCTTACCCTGCTTGCCGCCCTTTCCGAGTTTTCGCGCTTTTACCCCATCCCCTTTTCGCTATGCGCGATCACGGTGGACATGGGCTTCCCCGGCAACGATTTTTCCGCGATCGAGGCCTTCTGCCAAGAGCTTTCGATCGAATACCGCGCCGTTAAGACCGATATTGCCGATATCATCTTCAACGTACGCAAGGAAAGCAACCCTTGCTCTCTCTGCGCCCGTATGCGCCGCGGCGTTCTGCACGGCGCCGCCAAGGAAATGGGCTGTACGGCGGTGGCCCTTGGGCACCATTTCGACGATACGGTCGAAACCTTTATGCTGAACCTCTTTTTTGAGGGGCGGCTTGGCTGCTTTTCCCCGGTTACCTATCTATCCAACCGCGATATTACCTTGATCCGCCCCCTCGTTTACGCGAAGGAAAAGGATATTGAATATTTTGCAAGCCACACCGATCTGCCGATCACCAAAAATCTCTGCCCCGAGGATAAAGCCACCGAACGGGAAAACATGAAGCTTTTGCTTCGTGACCTTGAAAAGAAAAATCCGGGGCTTCGCCACCGCATCTTTCACGCGCTTACCGAAGGAAACATCGACGGCTTTCGCCCCGTTGGGCGCCTGCCCGATTAAAGAAAGGAACCTACCCCTATGGACACCATTAAGCTTATCGGCGATAAGCCGAAAATGATCGCCCACCGCGGTCTTTCGGGTCTTGAATGCGAGAACACCTCTGCCGCCTTCGTAGCGGCGGGAAACCGCAGCTATTACGGCATTGAGACCGATATGCATATGACAAAGGACGGTCACTTCGTCGTTTGCCACGACAGCGACCTTTTCCGTGTTTCGGGCGTTCACCTTGTGATTGAGGAAACGACGCTTGAAGAGCTGCAAAAGATCCGCCTTACCTGCCCCAAAAGAAAGGAAAGCCGCGCCGATTATATCGTACCGACCCTTGCCGATTACATCAAGATCTGCCAGAAGTACGAAAAGGAAGCGATCCTTGAGATCAAGGGGGATTTCGGCCCGCCCGCAACCGAAAGATACCTGCGCGAGATCTACGATCTTGGGTATATCGAGCATACGACCTTTATCTCCTTCTCGGCCGTCTCGCTTGCCTCTATCCGCCTGCTATACCCCCAAGCCAAGATCCAGTTTCTCACCCAAGAGGCGACCGACGAGGTGCTTGCCATTCTTGACCGCTACCATTACGACCTCGATATCCGCGGCGACCGACTGACCCCCGAATTTTTAAAGAAGGTCAAGGAGCACGGACACCTTGTGAACGTATGGACGGTCGACCGCCCTGAGGACGGCGCCCTCTGCCAGAAGATGGGGCTTGATTTTATCACGACCAATATTTTGGAATAAAAGCCGACAAAAGAAAAAGGAACGCAGATGCGTTCCTTTTTTGTTTTTGCTTATTTTGTAAAGTTTCTTTTTCCTTTAAAGCATTTTAAGAAGGGTTTCCTCATTTATTACGCTTATCCCAAGCTCGTTCGCCTTGGTGAGCTTACTGCCCGCTTCCTCACCGGCTACGACGTAAGAGGTCTTTTTGGAAACCGATCCCGAAACCTTACCGCCCGCCTTTTTGATAAGCGCGGAAGCCTCGTCACGCGAGAGGGTGGGAAGCGTCCCCGTCAGAACGAAGGTAAGCCCCGCAAGGGTATCGGCGGGCTTTTCGGCCTTAGCATGCGTTTCGACCCCCGCATCGATAAGAGCGTCGCAAAGCGCGCGATTTTCTTCGTTTGCGAAGAATTCAAGAAGATTGGCGGCGGTGATATCCCCGATATCGGGCACCGTACAAAAATCGTCAAAGCTTGCCAAGAAGCAATTTTCAAGCGTTTCAAAGCGCGAAGCGATCGAAGCGGCCGCCACGACCCCGACCTGACGGATGCCAAGCGCAAAGAGAAGCCGTTCAAGCCCCGCGCCCTTGGATCTTTCAATGGCCGCAACGAGGTTCTCGGCGCTCTTTTCCCCCATTCTTTCAAGAGGGGAAATATCCTCTACGCGAAGGCGGTACAGATCCGCGATCCCCGCGATCTTTTCGTTTTCAAGAAGCAGGGAAACGATCTGGGGTCCCAGCCCGTCGATATCCATCGCGTCCTTCGAAGCGAAATGAATGATCGAGCGCGCCTTTTGCGCGGGGCAACCCGCGAAAACGCAACGGAAGGCTGCGCCCTCCCCCAGAGCGTCCCGCACGACGGGATGCCCGCACGAGGGGCAATGCGAAGGCATTTGGAAGGCCTCTTCGTTCCCGCTTCTCTTTTCGGGAAGCGAACGCACGATCTCGGGAATGATATCCCCCGCCTTTTGCAGAATGACCGCGTCACCGATGCGGATATCCTTTTCCTCAATGAAAGAAAGGTTATGAAGCGTCGCGCGGCTGACGGTAGAGCCCGCAAGCAGCACCGGCTCAAGGATCGCCGTGGGGGCTAAAACGCCGGTACGGCCTACCGAGATCTCAATATCGACAAGACGGGTTTGTTGCTGCTCGGGCGGGTATTTATAGGCGATCGCCCATTTCGGGGTGCTGGTTCCCTCTCCAAGCGTTTCACGGTCACGGAAGGAATCGGCCTTGATGACCGCCCCATCCATATCAAAGCTGCGGCTTTCGCGCAGGCGCCCCAATTCCGCGACGTGGTCAAGGATCGCTTGCTTCCCAACAAGGGTCTTTCGATCGGGCAGGGTGCAAAAGCCAAGCGCCTCTAAACGTTCAAGCGCCTCGCTATGGGTAGTGGGCTGACGGCCATCCATATACAGATCGCCCTCTTGCAGATTAAAAACGAAGATCTCCAAGCGGCGGCTTGCCGTGATACGCGGATCCAACTGACGAAGCGAGCCGGCGGCCGCGTTTCGGGGATTGGCAAAGCGGCTCTCCCCCTCGGCATCTCTTGCCTCGTTCAGCGCCGTAAAGACCGAGCGGGGCATATAAACCTCGCCCCGTACGCAAAGGTAAGGAATGGGCTCGCGAAGCTTCAAGGGGATCGAGCGGACGGTACGCAGATTTTCGGTCACGTCCTCGCCGACAACGCCGTCACCGCGCGTCGCGCCGCGAACGAATACGCCGTTTTCGTAGGTAAGCGAAACCGAAAGACCGTCGATCTTCGGCTCAACCGAATAGGCGACCTCTCCAACCACCGATTCGCATTTATCCAGGAAAGAAGACAGCTCTTCCTCCGAAAAAACGTCACCAAGGCTGCCCATACGGACCCTGTGCGTAAACTTTTCGAACTTCGAAGAGGCTGCCCCCCCAACGCGCTTGGTGGGAGAAGTCGGGCTATCGAATTCGGGATACGCCGCCTCCAGCTCCGAAAGCTCACGAAACAGGGCGTCGTATTCAAAATCCGAAATGGTGGGGGCGTCCTCTTCGTAATAGAGCTTTGCGTGGTGCGCGATCTCCTCACGCAGAAATTCGATCCTTATTTTTGCCTGTTCCTTATCCATCGTGTACCTCTGGCGGCAAGCTATGCTTGCTTTATTTTTAACACGTACAGTATACCATTTTTCTTTTCATTTTTCAAGCGAAAAAGAAAAAAAGAAAGACGGCCGAAGCCGTCTTTCACGAATTTTTGTATTTATCCCAAAAGCTTCTCAAGCGCCGCCATCTTTACGGCAACGCAAAGAACCTTCGTCGCCTTTTCCAGCGCCGCATCCGAAGCGTAGGTCGGCGCAAGGCGCAGATTTTTATCCTCGGGATCACGCCCGTAGGGGAAGGTGGCCCCAACCTTGGTCAGCTGTACCCCGGCCTCTAAGCAAAGGGCATACACACGCGCCGCGCATCCGGCAAGCACGTCAAGCGAGGAGAAATACCCGCCCTTCGGTTCGCTGAAGGTGGCAACGCCGGCATCCGAAAGCTCTTTTTTAAGGATCGAGAGCATCAGATCGAATTTGCGGCGGATGATCGCGCCGTGCTCGGCCATTTTTTCAAGAAGCGCCCCTTCTCTTTCAAACATTCTTACGTGGCGAAGCTGGTTCAGCTTGTCGTGCCCGATGGTCTGCACCGCCATCACCTTTTTGATAAGAGAAAGGTTTTCCTCGCTGGCGGCGATCATCGAAATGCCCGCCCCAGGCAGGGTGATCTTCGAGGTAGAGGTAAAGTAGAATATACGGTTTTCGTTTCCTGCGCGCTTGGCTTCCGCAAAAATATCCAAAAGCGTATCGTCGTCTTGGGGATCGAAAAAGTGAATGGCGTAAGCGTTATCCCAGAAGATACGAAAATCGGGGGCCGCCGTTTTCATCGAAGCCAGACGGCGAACGGTTTCGTCCGAATAGGTGATGCCGGTGGGGTTCGAATATTTCGGCACGCACCAGATTCCCTTCACGGCCTCATCCTTCACCAGCTCCTCAACGACGTCCATATCCGGCCCCTCCTGCGTCATGGGAACCGGTATCAGCTCAAACCCAAGCGATTCGGTAACCGCGAAATGGCGGTCGTACCCGGGGCTGGGGCAAAGGAACTTCAGCTTTCCCTCGCGGCACCAAGGGCCCTTCGAATCGGCGGTTCCGTAAAGCATGCAGCGGCAGAGCGCATCGTACATCAGATTCAGGCTGGAGTTACCGCCCACGATGATTCTGTCGGTGGGGATCCCCGTATAAGCAGAGAAAAAGCGCTTGGCCTCGGGCAACCCGTAGGGAACACCGTAGTTGCGGCAGTCAAACCCGTCTTCAGCGAAGAAATCCCCCTCGCGAAGCGTACCGAAGAAGTCGTCGCAAAGATCGAGCTGCTCACCCGAGGGCTTGCCGCGCGAAAGATCCAAAGAAAGCCCCTCGGCGCGAAAGCTCTCGTATTGAGAAGAAAGCTTCTCGTATTCACGTAAAAGCGCCGAACGATCGGCTGAAAGATAATTCATAATAGCACCTTTTTGAAAGTTTTATATCGCTAACTTGCATTTATAACAAAATCATAACATTTTTATTTTACTCTATTCTTTTTCAATTTGCAAGTGTTTTTCGCAAAAATTTTTGTTTTTTCTAAAAAAGAAGAAATGTTTTTTGAATTTTCGCCACCAAAAAGTTTCAAAAATGCCTTTTTACAGCTTCACGAAATAAATCTTCCGTCACGCTTGACAAACGCCGCCCCTTTGCGTTATAATGAATTTTGTATATTTTATTATCTATTTTTTAGGAGATTATTATGGCAAACACCGAGAAGATGGTAGACCAGATTACCGCAATGGACGAGGACTTTGCGAAATGGTACACCGACATTTGCAAAAAGGCCGATCTTATCGATTATTCCAGCGTTAAGGGCTGCATGATCATCCGCCCCTACGGCTACGCGATTTGGGAGAACATCCAGCGCATCTTAGATACCCGCTTCAAGGAGCTGGGGCACGAAAACGTATATATGCCGCTTTTCATTCCCGAATCGCTTCTGCAAAAGGAAAAAGAACACGTAGAGGGCTTTGCGCCCGAGGTAGCTTGGGTCACGATGGGGGGCAGCGAAAAGCTGACCGAGCGGCTTTGTGTCCGCCCGACCTCCGAAACGCTTTTCTGCGAGCATTACGCCAATATCATCCGTTCCTACCGCGATCTGCCGAAGCTTTATAACCAGTGGTGCAACGTCGTGCGTTGGGAAAAGACCACCCGTCCCTTCCTTCGCAGCCGCGAGTTTCTGTGGCAAGAGGGGCACACGATGCACGCAACCGCCGAGGAAGCGAGAGAAGAAACCGTGCGTATGCTTAACGTATACGCCGATTTCCACGAAAACGATCTCGCGATCCCGGTCGTAAAGGGCTGCAAGACCCCGAGCGATAAATTCGCGGGCGCCGAGGATACCTACGCGATCGAAGCGCTGATGCACGACGGAAAGTGCCTGCAGGCCGCCACCTCGCACTACTTCGGCGACGGCTTTGCCAAGGCCTTCGATATTACCTATACCACCAAAGAAAACACCGTGAAGAATCCCCACCAGACCTCGTGGGGCTGCACCACGCGTATGTTCGGCGGTATCATTATGACGCACGGCGACGATAACGGTCTCGTGCTTCCCCCCGCCATCGCGCCCATTCAGGTCGTTATCATCCCGATCGCGCAGCATAAGCCCGGCGTATTGGAGGCGGCGGAAAAGATCCGTGCCGAGCTTAGCGCCGCCGGAATCCGCTGCAAGGTAGACGACAGCGATCAGACGCCCGGCTGGATGTTTGCCGAATACGAAATGAAGGGCGTGCCGCTTCGTTTGGAGATCGGCCCGCGCGATATCGAAGCGGGACAGTGCGTGATCGTGACCCGCTATAACCGCGAAAAGTCCTTTGCCTCGCTTGAAGGGCTTGCCGAATCGGTTCTTGCGAAAATGCAAGAGGCGCGCGACGGCATGTTCAAAAAAGCGCTTGAAAACCGCGAAAAGCGCACCTACGACTGCCAAACCATCGAGGATATCGAAAAGGCGCTTGAGGGCGGTGACGGCTTCGTACGCGGCATGTGGTGCGGCGACGAGGAATGTGAAGACCGCGTAAAGGAGCTGACGGGGATCGGTTCGCGTTGCATCCCGCTGGTAGAGGAAAGAATTTCCGAGCGTTGCATCTGCTGCGGAAAGCCCGCCAAATCCTTGGTATACTGGGGTAAAGCTTATTAATCGTTAAAGGAGGTCGCCTATGGAATCGAAGATCACCACCGCGCGTTCGCCGCGTGGCCGTCTTTTAACCATCGAGCATATCGGAAAGACCGATTCCACCGCCGTCCTTCTCGAAACGATCGCCAAAAGGGGCGGGGCCGACGGATATATTCTCTTGGCCGACGAGGTAAACGTTTCTCCTCTTCCGTCCCCCAAGCGGAAAACGAAAAACGACCCTTCCCTGCATATGGGAATTTTGATCCATCCCGCCTTTTCCGCTTCTCAAAAGCTGTTGCTTTCGGTGATCGGGGCCCTTGCCCTACGAAAAACGGTTCGCCATTATTCGGGCGTTGAGGCTTCGGTTCGTTGGCCCTCTGAGTGCGTTTAACAAAAAGAGACCATCGGAACGGTAGGGACGGTATGCTCCTTCCGGGAAAACGGAAGCTTTCATTACGCCATCGTCGATTTTTCCTTGCGGATCCACCGCCGCCATTTTTCCGAATCGCTCCCCAAGATCGTGGAAAACGTTTTTGCGCCGGTTCGCCGCTCGCTGACCGAGCGCATGGCCGACACGCTCCTGACCGAGTTTTTCTCGCTGTATGAGGAAATGGCGCTTGACCGTTCCTTTCTTGACGAATACCGCGAGCATTCGATCCTGCGTGGAAAGCGTGTACGCTTTCTGCGGGGCGAGAAAAAGGAAAAAGGCATCGTCATGGGGATCGACGACAGCGCGCGCTTGGTGATCGCCCCTAAAGGGGGCGGAAGCTACCCGATAGCCTCGCCCGACGAGCTGTTGATCAAACGGAAATAACAAAAAGCCTTCGGCGCGCCGAAGGCTTTTCCTTTTCTTCTTTCATATTCCGAAAATTTCCGGCATAGGATAAAAAGAAAGGAGAAGGCTTATGCGTACGGTTTTTGATCCCTCTCGGGCAAGGCTTTGGGGGGCGGTTATTCTTTCTTTCCTTTTATCGCTTTCTTTTTTCCTCGGCGGGCTTGGCTGTCGGTTGGAAAAAGAGAAAAAGGCCGATGAGGAAAGCGCCCTTTCGGCAATCACCGAAAGCGACGTGATACACGCCTTTTTGTGTAGGTATGAGGCTCGCTAAGGGAGGGCTTCTTTTGCTTTCTTGGCTGCTCCCGCTTCTTTTTTTGACCGAGACAGCCGAATTCTTTATGATCCTTGCTGCCATCCTTCTTCACGAAGGGGGGCATTTGTTCGGCTTTCTGCTTCTTGGAAAGCCCTTACCTGCCTTTCGGGCGGCTTACGGCGGCATGCTTCTGACACCGCGCGCCCCGCTCTCCTATAGGGGGGAGCTGGCGGTTTTGCTTTTCGGCCCGCTTTTCAATATCGCCGCGGGATTTTTGCTGCCAAGACTCTTTCCCGTAAGCGAAGCGCTTTTATCCTTTTCCGTCATTCATCTTCTTTGCGGGCTTTCCTCTCTTTTGCCGCTACCCGATACCGACGGCTCGGGCGCGCTTTTTGCTTTTTTAGCCCTTTTTCTTCCGCTTCGCGCAGCCGAAACCGTCGTCTTTGCTTTAACCTTTTCCTTTAGCGTTCTTTTGATTTTTTCGCTTCTTTTTCTGTTGCTTTTCGGCGGTGGCCCCCTTGCTGCCTTTCTTCTTTTTTCCATACTCTTGCGCCTTTTTTTCAATCACCGACGGGTGGGAATATAACCCACCCCTTTTTATGTTTATTTTTTTGAAAAAAATATTGCATTTTGTCAACTTTTTTGATATAATTCATTTCGACTATTTTTTTCGTATGAAAGGAGAGCCGTTCGGACAAAAAATGGAAAAAATCATTGAGCTTAGAGGAATTACCAAGGAGTTTGACGGGGAGAAGGTTTTAGATTCGATCGACCTTTATATTCGTGACAACGAATTCGTTACCCTGCTCGGCCCCTCGGGTTGCGGAAAAACCACGACCCTGCGTATCATCGGCGGGTTTGTCTCCCCCGATGAAGGAGAGGTTTATTTTGACGGAAAGAAGATCAACGATCTTCCCCCTTACAAGCGTCAGGTAAACACGGTATTTCAGAAATACGCCTTGTTCCCCCATCTTAATGTTTACGAGAACATCGCCTTTGCTCTGCGCTTGCAAAAGCGCCCTGAGGAAGAAATTTCCGTTCGCGTGAAGGAGATGCTGGAGCTTGTGGCGTTAAAGGGATTTGAACGGCGCAACGTCACCCTTCTGTCGGGTGGTCAGCAGCAACGCGTCGCCATTGCCCGCGCCCTGATCAGCAAGCCCCGCGTCCTGCTTCTTGACGAGCCGCTCGGCGCCCTCGACCTGAAGCTTCGCAAGGATATGCAGAACGAGCTGAAGAAGATACAAAAGCAGACCGGAATCGCCTTTATCTACGTCACCCACGACCAAGAGGAGGCGCTTTCGGTGTCGGATACCGTTGTGGTTATGGCTAACGGCGTTATTCAGCAGATCGGCACCCCCACCGATATCTACAACGAGCCGAAGAACGCCTTCGTTGCCGACTTTATCGGTGAAAGTAATATCGTAGACGGCGTGATGCACGAGGATTATAAGGCTTCCTTCGCCGGGCACACCTTCGAGTGTCTTGACCACGGCTTTATGAAGAACGAGCCGGTTGACGTTGTCGTACGCCCCGAGGACGTAGACGTCGTTGCCCCCGAAAAGGGTATGCTTCGCGGCACGGTCACCTCGGTCACCTTCAAGGGTGTGCATTACGAGATCATCGTGGATATCGACAACTTCAAATGGATGATCCAATCCACCGACTTCGTAGAGGTTGGCAAGGAGATCGGCTTGTATATTGAGCCCGACGCCATCCATATTATGAAGAAATCCGAATTCTCGGGCACCTTCGGCGATTACAGCACCTTCAGCGCCGAGATGGACGAGCTTTCCAACCCCCAAGAGGAGGAAGAATAAGATGCAGCGTAAGGGTTCGCTGCGGCGCTCGGTTGCCGCCGCCCCGCACATCGTGTGGAGCGTTCTGTTTATCGTAGCCCCCCTCATCTTCGTTCTTTACTATTCCTTCACCGACAAAAGCGGCGAGTTTTCTTTTGGAAACATCCGCGATCTTTTCACCCCCGATTATATGGCGATCTTTCTGCGCTCGCTTTGCTTTGCGGTCATCGCTACCGCGATCTGCCTTTTGATCGCCTATCCGCTTGCTTATTTCCTTTCGCGCATGAAGGCGCATACGCAAGGGCTGCTCATTATGCTGATCATGCTCCCGATGTGGATGAACCTTCTTATCCGCACCTATTGCTGGATGAACCTTTTGGAGACGAACGGGCTGATCAACACGATCCTCGGTACCAATATTCGGTTTCTCGGTACCGGCGGGGCGGTCATTCTCGGTATGGTCTACAATTTCCTCCCTTATATGGTATTACCGATCTGCACGGTCATTTCCAAGATCGATAAGTCGCTTTTGGAGGCGGCGGGGGATCTTGGGTGCAGCAACCTTCACACCATGATAAAGGTGGTCTTTCCCCTGAGCCTTTCGGGGGTCATTTCGGGCATCACTATGGTCTTTGTTCCCTGTATCTCGACCTTCTATATCTCCCAGAAGATGGGTGGCGGAAGCTTCGATCTGATCGGTGATACGATCGAAAGACAGTTTATGGCCAACACCAACTACAACATGGGCGCCGCCCTTTCCTTGGTGCTCATGGTCATCGTGCTGATCAGCATGGCGATCATGAACCGCTTTGGCGATGAAGAGGGGGCGATGGTGGTATGAAAAGCGCGGTTTCTCGCATTTATACGGCGCTGATCCTTCTCTTTTTGTACGCGCCTATCCTTATCATGATCTTCTTTTCCTTTAACGAAGGAAAAAGCCTTTCGGTCTTCTCGGGCTTCTCGCTTCGCTGGTACAGTGAGCTTTTTCAAAGCACCGAGGTTCTGACCGCGCTGAAAAATACCCTGATCCTGGCCGTTCTTTCTTCGCTGATCGCTACGGTCATCGGAACCGCCGCCGCGGTGGGTATTTCGCGTATGCGCCGCAAATTTGTAAAGAATACTATACTTTCGGTTTCGAATATCCCGATGATGAACCCCGATATCGTGACCGGTATCTCCCTGGCGCTTCTCTTCACCTTTATTATGACGACCTTGGGGCTTACCAGTGTTTTTGGATTTTGGACGGTGCTTGCCGCCCACGTCACCTTTAACCTGCCGTACGTCATTTTATCGGTTCTGCCGAAGCTGCGCCAGATGGATAAGAACCTGCCCGAGGCGGCGCTTGACCTTGGCTGTACCCCCCTGCAATCCTTTTTCAAGGTAGAGCTGCCCGCCATTATGCCGGGTATCTTAAGCGGCCTTGTGATGGCCTTTACCCTCTCGCTTGACGACTTCGTTATCAGCTACTTCAACGCCGAGGATTTCCAGACCCTGCCGATCGTGATCTACGGCATGACCAAGCGTACCGTTACCCCCGATATGTACGCCCTTTCGACCCTTATCTTCGGTACGGTTCTGCTGCTTCTTCTCCTTTCGAATATCGCCAGCGCGCGCGGCGAAGCGAAGCGGGATAACGGGAAGCAAAAGAAAGGAGGCCGCCCGTGAAAAAGATCCTTTCCTTGCTGCTTTTTGCGGCGATCCTTCTGTCACTTGCGCTTCCGCTTTCCTCTTGCGGTGGTGAAAAGAACAAGCTGTATATCTACAACTGGGGGGAATATATGCCCCTTGGCGGCGACGATTCGGAGGACGTGATCGCCCTTTTCGAGGAGTATTACGCCTATACCTTCGATGAAGAGATCGAGGTCGTCTATTCGATCTTCGCTTCCAACGAGGAGATGTACGCCAAGCTGAAGACCGGCTCGTCGAAGATCGACTTGATCATCCCTTCGGACTATATGGTCGAGCGCTTGATCGCCGAGGATCGGCTTTCGCCGCTGAACTTTGAGAACATCCCTCATTTTAAGGAGAATATCAACCCGCGCTATTGGGCGCCCGATTATGACCCGAATACCCTCTATTCGGTTCCCTTCACCGTCGGTCTTGTCGGTCTTATCTACAACACCACGATGGTGGATCCCGAGGATTTTGAGGATCCCGGCGAGGTCAGCTGGCGTATTCTGTGGGACAAAAAGTACCAAGGCAACATTCTCACCTTCAACAACTCGCGCGATGCCTTTGGAATTCCCCAGTATATCCTCAGCGCCGAGAAGGGCGTGACGAGCGAGACCGATAACTACGTCAATACGCCCATCCGCTCGCGTTGGGACGAGGCGCTTACGCTTCTGCACGCGCAAAAGCCCCTCGTGCAGGCCTACGTTATGGACGAGGTCTTTAACAAAATGGAAAGCGGCGCCGCCGCCCTTGCCCCCTACTACGCCGGTGACTTTCTGACGATGTGGGACGAAAACGAGGATCTTGCCTTCACCTATCCCAAGGAAGGCACGAACATCTTTATTGACGCGATGTGCATACCGAAGGGCTCGCAGAACAAGCTGGCGGCCGAGCGGTTTATTGACTTTATGCTGATGACCGACGCTGACATCAACGGCGAAACCTACAACATCGCCAAGGAGGTTGCCGAGTATATCTGCTACGCCACCCCCAACGACGCGGTGGTCAACGACCCCGAATATATGTTCAATCCCCTGAACGAGGATGACCCCGAGTACGCCGCGGCGGGCTACGAGATCCTGTATCCCGATCTTGACGAGTATCCGGTTTACTATTTCCATAACCTTGACAGCGAAACGCTTGACTACGTCAACTCGCTTTGGGAGCAGTTAAAGATCGAAAGCGCCGGGGATCTTGGGATCTATATTTCGGCGGGGGCGATCGTTTTGGCGATTGCCGCAACCTCGATCTTCCTCATCGTACGGAAGAAAAAACGCGAAAAATTCTATTAATTCACCCGGCTCTGCCGCTTTGGCAGAGCCATTTTTTTGAAAAAGCGCCAAAAGTGGTTTTTTCTGCCGTGTTTTTTAAAAAAATATCTTGACAAGCTTTCCCATTTATCGTATAATAAACAAGTATGAATACGCGCAGGCATAAAAATTTCGTTTATATAGTTTTTATTATATAAATAGTTTTCGATTGAAAGAAGGAGGTGCCGCCATGAAAAGAACCTACCAGCCCAAGAAAAGACAAAGAAAAATGGAGCATGGCTTCCGTAAAAGAATGGCAACCGCTAACGGCAGAAAAGTTCTGAAAAGAA